>CAYVGM010000026.1:15255-19004 GCA_964451125.1 uncultured Chitinophagales bacterium | reverse complement strand
CACACGTATAATACATGATACATTTGGGTAGTTGTGTTTCTGACTTGGGCTGTCAAATTCGTTTAGCTGTCCATGGGGGGTAAGACCATGCAAAAATAGTTTAAATTTTAACTATCGTTAATAACAATAATTGACGAAAAATAATCACTTTAAATTAGAGAGCACCAAAATTAAAAATTTATAATCAAATGATTATCTGTCAATTAAAATTAAACACAAGCATAATTAAATACGAATGACTGTTTTTTTTATAGAAATTCATTTCTATCAGAATATTACAATTTACAACCATCTAAATTTTAAGATTATATGTATATTGATACTTATAGATTTAAATTGTTTATTATAGTATACTTATAATATTTAATATAACATCAAGCACGTATAGTCCTAAAATGAATGACAGGGTGGGTATTTACATCAAAGTGTTGGTTAAAAAATACCAAGAGACGACTATCGAGCAATACATAACAAATAAATTAAACTATTTTATTAAGGGAAATTATTGATATCAGGTATCAGAATTCTTGAGATTTGGCAAGTTGGATTGTGTAAATTATTTTATAAATTTATGACGTTCGGGCCAGAATCAACTAATTAATGAAAAAATGGATTTCTTAAAATCAATCGTACAAATTATTACACACCGGAAGATTTCTAAAGTGGAGATATTGGATAAAAACCTCATATCTTCTAAGGATAGTTTATTAACCCAGTTGTACGAGGGTTTGGTTGATGATAGTTTTAATACTGATGTGGAAGCCGTTCAGTTCTTGTATGGAGACACTTCTGATGTATCCGTGAAAAATTTCAGGCAACTTAAAGCACGTTTCAAAAAAAGACTACTAAATACACTTTTCTTTATTGATATCAATAACAGGGAATATGAGACTGATGTGCAAAAATCATATTTTGAGTGCATCCGTTCACTGCAAGAAATAAATATTATTCAAAAATATGGCGGTAATCAGCAAATTGTTTATGAAATAATTACAAATAATTACAATACTGCCCTGAAATACGAATTTTGTGATGTATTAAAACAATATAACTATAACCTGATTGCCTACTATTCTTTAAAAGGTAATATTGCAAAACACGCTGAATGTATTGAAAACTTCCATCAATACAGGAATATACAAAGAAACATTGAAGATGCCTATATCTTGTTTAGCACCATCAATTGCTATGAAGGATCTACAAAAACTCTATCCGAAGAAAAAATCCAGCAATTTCAGATGCGCCTGGATATGATTAAGCCTAATTCAGATTCATATCTTGCTAAATGTTATATTTATTTAAGCCAGCTCAGTATTTACGAATCACAACATGAAAATAAGAAATTAAGTCTGTTGGCGGATGAATTTATTTTACATCTGGACACCCAAGATAACGCGTTCCTGCAATCGTTTAAAGGCGTGGCAAACATGTATAAAATTTCCACCTTGTTGCAGTTGAGAGAGTATGAAAAAGGACTAGAATACATTGATAAAAATATTCATAATCTATTTGGTATTAATTGGTTTGAGGCTATGGATACAAAATTAAGATTTGCCTTAAACTTAAAAAATATTGAATTAAGTAAGCAAATCTTAAAAGAAGTTTATACACACAAATCTTTTGCCAATCTTTCTGCAAATATTAAAGAAAAATGGTATATATATGAAGGCTATATAGTATTTTATGACAATTATGTTCATAATGGAAATTACAAGTTTAATCTAGGAAAACTCATCAATCAGGTACCCCATTATTACCATGATAAGTCAGGATATAATTTGTCGATTATCATATTACAACTTTTATTTCATCTTGCCCGAAAAAACAAAGATGAAGTTTTCCAATTAATAAATTCATTACGATTATATAAATCCAGATATTTGAAGGCAGAAAGCCAAATACGCAGCGTAGTCTTTATCAAAACCTTGTTTTTTCTAGAAAAAAACCATTTGAATAAAAGAAGAACTGGCTCACCGACAATATCCTTTATCAATTCTGTCCCTTCAAATGCATATATACATGAACACGAGATTATTGCTTATGAAACCATCTTAGACATTGTGTATGAATTGATGTGATTACCTGTTTTTTATTTTGTTAGATTTAGCCATTTTCTGTATGATGAAACAACTGATGGTATTCCGTATATCCTAAGGTCATTGACTACAGATGGGTGACGAATTGACAAATAATTCACTTCGGATGCAACTTCAGAGGGAACGGAAAGGTTAAACTCTAATTGAATTGATACTAAAATCAATTTCGTTAAGTTAAGTCTGATTTTATGCAGAACACCCCAAAATAGTTGATTTAGTTTCATTTTAGAACCACCTCATTTTTATTCCTCCTCCTTGATGAAGGAAGTAAGTTTAAATCAACTATTTTTTACAGTTGATTAACCAAACGACATTATTACTAAAATAGAAGATGTGATTAATAACCTGATTACGGGATAAGCGTTTCAATTAAAAAATAGTTGATTTTTTATATAGAACCACCTCCTTTTAATTCCTCCTCCTTGTTAAGTTAGAGGAAAAAATGAGAAATCAACTATTTTTTTCACCTTTATTTTCTTAACCCGAACTCAGGTTAATAACAAAAAGAGTCGGGTTAACTACTCCCGACTCAGACTAACTAACTAATTAACTTTAAACGGAATCATTGGGGAATGATTGAAGCTAATAGCAATACAAAATTAAAAACAATTTTTCAAGAAAATAGTTCAAAGCTTCTTCATTTGCAATCACTTAAAAACGCCGAAAAAACAATGACTAACATCACAAACTCATGACTATCAATTAATTAATAATTAACATTTACACTAAGTACTGCTAAAAATGACCAAAAAAGATAATCATACAAGTAGGATTTGTTTAAATAATCAACCTTACCCGCAATCCTTCAATTTCGCTGAGTGAATCAAACAGGTCTTTGCTGACTTTTATGCCCGACTTTTCTGAACGAAATGATAAGGGCTGATCGCTATCATCAACTAAATACACTTCAAAAACTCTTTTACCACTGTGTTTGTGTACAACCTTGTATATGGCATTTACCTTTGCCTCATCCAGCTCTTTATAATTTAATATCACCCGAATGCCTCTGCAATATTTTTCCAGTACATCTTGTATAAATTCTATACTTTGTATCTTCAGTTCATATTGTGTCTTATCCCTGTAGCTGGGACGATAAATGCCTTTTATCAGTAAGCGGTTGCCTTGCTCTAAAAACGGCAAAAATTTGTTGTAATCTTCACTGAAAAACAAACATTCTTGCATACTTTCCAAATCTTCAAATTGCACGATAGCCCAAGGTCTGCCGTTTTTATCCACCCGCCGGTTAACCCCTGCTACCATGCAAGTTATAGCAATATCTTTATCCTTGGCCTGCTCCAGACTGTCGAATGAACAATTTGCATAATGATTAGTAACCAACTGGTATTCTTCCAGCGGATGCCCGGAAATATAAATACCGGTTACGTCTTTTTCTTTTTGCAATTTTTCAAAAGTAGCCCACGGATTGGTATGCGGCACTTCGGGCTCGGGAATGACCGCATCTGAAGTATTGCCAAACAGCGACATCGAATTATCGGCTTCACGCTCTTTTACATTGTTTCCCCAACGCAAAGCTCTTTCAATAAAAGTAGTGTCATCTTTATATTGGTAAAAATATTGTGCCCGGTGTATATTGTCAAAACAATCGAATGCTCCCGATTGTGCCAGTGCTTCCAGTATTTTTTTATTCACTGT
>CAYVGM010000026.1:0-15155 GCA_964451125.1 uncultured Chitinophagales bacterium | reverse complement strand
TCATTCATATTATGCGACAATACCGATGCCATAAATTCTGCCGGAAAATGCGATTTTAAATAGGCTGTTTGAAATGCCAGATAGGCATAGCAAGTAGAATGTGATTTATTGAATGCATACTCTGCGAATTTTTCCCAATCCACCCAAATTTTGAAACACTTCTCTATTTCTAAATTATTTTTCTTGCATCCTTCAATAAAGCTTTCTTTCAGTGAGTCAAGTTTAGCCCGGTCTTTCTTTCCCATGGCCTTGCGCAAATTATCGGCATCTGCTTTAGAAAACCCTGCAAGATGTTGTGATAATAGCATGACTTGCTCTTGGTATACCGTAATACCATAAGTATCTTTCAAAATGGTGTCTTGCTCCTGCAAATCATAAGTAACCGGTTCTTTGCCGTGTTTTCTGGCAATATAATTCGGGATATATCCCATTGGACCCGGTCTGTACAAGGCATTCATCGCAATTAAATCTTCAAAACAGTCGGGTTTCAGCTCTTTCATATACTTTTGCATGCCGGCACTTTCAAATTGAAATATACCAATGGTATCTCCTTTTTGAAACAGTTCATACGTCTTCTTATCATCCAGCGGTATGTTGTCAATATCAATTTTTATTTTGTGATTCTTTTCAATGAGTGCCAACGCATCTTTAATGATGGTCAGTGTTTTCAATCCCAGGAAATCCATCTTTAGCATGCCCGCACTTTCTATATATTTTCCATCGAATTGGGTAACCAATAATTCTGCATCTTTGGCGGTACATACCGGAACATAGTTCATGATATTTTCAGGTGCGATGATTACCCCAGCAGCATGGATGCCTCTGTTGCGCACAGAGCCCTCCAGTACTTCTGCCAGTTCTAATGTTCGTGCCCTCAAATCTCCTTTTTGATCTCTTATTTTGCGCAATTCCTCTACCTCTTTAAATGCGGATGCCAGGGTAACTTTTGGCCCTTCTGGTACCATCTTCGACATTTTATCCGTCTCTGAAAGTGGCAGTTTCAATACGCGCCCCACATCTTTTATCGAGCTTCGCGCCGCCATTGTGCCATAGGTAATAATCTGGGCTACTTGTTGTTTGCCGTATTTATCAATCACATAATTGATGACACGTTCCCTGCCCTCATCATCAAAATCGATATCCATATCGGGCATGCTCACCCTACCTGGATTAAGGAAGCGTTCAAACAGCAGATTATATTTTATTGGGTCAACATTGGTAATACCAATGGCATAAGCTACTGCTGAGCCGGCGGCTGATCCTCTGCCCGGGCCAATGGAAACGCCCATGCTTCTCCCCTCTCGTATAAAATCCTGTACAATGAGAAAATAGCCGGGAAATCCCATGCGTTCTATGGTGGCAAGCTCAAAATCCAGCCGCTCAATGATGTCTATGGGTAATATCTCTCCCCAGCGTTTTTTTGCACCATCAAAAGTCAGGAAACGCAGGTAGTCATTTTGATTTGAGAAACCAAAAGGCACTTGAAATGCCGGCAATAAAACATCTCTCTCCAATTTCAGCATCTCCACTTTTTCTGCCAGATGCAGCGTGTTTTCTATTGCTTGCGGAACATCTTTAAAAAGTTCCTTCATTTGGTGTTGTGTTTTAAAAAAGAACTGGTCGTTATAAAACTTGAAACGGTCGGGATCGGTAAAATCTTTACCCGTTTGCAGACACAGTAAAATATCATGTGCTTCGCTGTCTTTTTGATTGACATAATGCGAATCGTTTGTCGCAATTACTCTTAATTCATATTTATCTGCCAGCTTTATCAGCTCCTGATTAACGGCTTCCTGACTCCATCCTGTTTCATCAATATCCGGAATACTATGCCGTTGCAATTCGATATAATAATCATCTTCAAAAACATCTAACCATTTCTTCAGTACTTTTTCTGCCTCTTCCACTCCTTTGTGTATGATGGTTTGAGGTACTTCCGCTCCAATACAACAGGATGTAGCAATTATACCTTCTTTATATTGTTTGATAAGTTCGAAATCCACACGTGGAAAATCCATGTATAAGCCGTCAATATAACCCAATGAAACAATCTTCATCAGGTTTTGATAACCAACAGTATTTTTTGCCATCAGGAGTTGGTGGTATCTTTTATCTCTATTTTCTCGCGTAAATTTTTTATTAAAACGATCTTCCACCACATAGACTTCACAACCTAAGATGGGTTTCACGCCATGCTTCATGCAGGCACTGTAAAACTTAAATACGCCGAACATATTGCCGTGGTCGGTAATAGCTACGGCAGGTATATTGTCTTCTTTTGCCTTTTTTACCATGGCATCAATATCCGCAGCGCCATCTAATAATGAATATTGGGTATGACAATGGAGTGGGGCAAAATCACACATAGAAAAGAAATTTAAAAAAGTGGAAAATCTTTATAAAAATACAATGTAGCAGTAAATAACCGGATAAATCTGCCATTTAATTTTTCAACAAAATTCAATTTCAGTCTGAAAATACGGATTGTTATGTAACGGATCATCTTCTTCTTTTAAAAACATAGAATGCCTAAAAAAGTAAAAAGCTGCCTCACTTGGAGAGCAGCCTTTTTATGCTAAACTAAACTTAAATTGGAATATAACCTCACGGTTATACACGAATATTCCTAAAAATAAACGGGATTAAGAAATCCTTTGATTAAACGGCAATTTGAGTGATTAAGTGGTCATACCATATTCAATTTTCGACATTTATACCTTAGTTTTGAAAAATATTGGAAGACTATTCAAAAAAATGCCCGGGCATTGCACCCGGGACGCTTAACACGCAACTAAATATTAATAGAAAGGTCTTATTGGATTTTTCTGTCTTATTGGTTTCTGTGATCTTGCATGGTAAAAGTAAATTTCTCTATCAATAATGCATAAAGAAATGAGTATTCGGTATGTTTCATTGAGTATTCGGTAATTTATCTTTAAAAAGGTTTCAAAATTTATTGAAATAATGGAAAGTAAACGCTAATTTTGTATATGAAATTCAAGGAAGGGAAAGAACATTTCATTCAAGCATGGGGTGCTCTGGGCAGCCAATGGGGCATCAATAAAACTATAGCGCAAATACACGCTTTGCTTTTAGTAAGCAATGAACCTCTCAGTACAGAAGATATCATGGAGCAGTTAGCCATTTCGAGAGGCAATACGAATATGAATATCCGGGAGCTTATCGATATCGGATTAGTGGACAAAGTATTTAAACTGGGCGAACGACGAGATTATTTCGTGGCAGAAAAGGATGTATGGAAAGTGGCCAGACAAGTTGCCAAAACCCGAAAAAAAAGAGAACTAGATCCTATCATCCGGTTGTTGGAGCAAATTGAAAATTTGGATGTAGCGAAAGATGATGAAGAAGGCAAACGCTTTATTAAGCTGGTTCACGATGTTAAAAAACTGGCACTTAATGTAGAGAAATTAGTTGATGTACTAATTAAAAGTGAAGAAAATTGGTTTTGGGATAAAATATTCAAACTGATGTCTAAATAAATACAATTTGCAACACAATGTCGTTAGGTTAAACATGATTTAATGTTGAACTTCCCAAAATAGTTGATTTAGTTTTTTAGTACCACCTACTTTTATTCCTCCTCCTTGATTAAGATGGAGGAACTTTAGTTAAATCAACTATTTTCACAGTTGACTAACTTAATGACATTGCCTGTTAATTTCTAAGCAAAATAACGCCCTCTCCAATTCCAACTAGTTTGTAGATCAGAGAGGACGTCGCAATCATTGTTTTCATAGTCTGCCACGAGGGCAAGTTTCTTATTTATCTTATTTCACCTACGGGAAGGATTACAATTGGAGGACCCGGTTGTGGGTAATTAGCAGGAGTTTTTATAATTGGAACATCAGTACCACAACGAAAAAACTTAGCTTCATCTTCATTCTGCTGAAAATGACTAACCGGCTTTTGTTTTTCCGGGTTTGTTGAGTTTTCATTCATCATTTTTTCTGCATCTACAGTTGATGTTGATTTGACCGGCACGATTGCTTCTTCTTTGCTGCAGGCACTGAAACCGATTACGGCTACAGCACAGATTAAACTTAATTTTTTCATAGTTTTATTGTTTTTGTATTTCAAATGTATTTCCTTCCATTGAAAAAGAGTATTTTTATTTAGCGAGTGGTATTTATTTTTGTGTAAGTGGTTATATCTTAAGAATGTCTGATTTTGAAACCAGCGGAAAGCAAGTAACCGGTATAGTGCTTATAGGCTTAGGCGCAATGTTGAGTATAATAGGTGCTGTTAGCTTAATTGGAGGAGCAGGTGAAATTTGGTATATCCTGTTACTTTTGCTGCTAAGTGGCTTACTTTTATTATATAGCGGCATTTCAAACCTTCAGAAAGCAAAAGTTGAAAAACAAAAAGAGAAGCAAATTATACAAATGAGTATGACCGATAAAGCCTTGGGTATGTCTCCAAACGAAGAAATAGAAACGATAGCCATGTGGAGTGTGGACGGCAACTATTGGAATAAATTTTCTATGATGGAAAAAAGAACCAGAAAATTTGAACAAATTGGAATATTGTTAGGTATGGTTGTGCTGGGTACATTATTTCTTATCTTCAAAAAAGGCGCAAGTTTTTATATGGCAGTCATGATAAATATTTTAGTGTTTCTTATGTATTTATTGCTTTCAAGAACAAAATCTTCCAGTTACTTGACAACGTCTAAAAAAGAAATACATTGCATTTTCTTGGAAAAAAGTGCAATTATAAATGAACAAGTATATGCATTATGGAACGATAATAAATGGATGAGCAATGTGGAACTCAAACGAGAAAATGAGATTTTATTTTTAGAAATCACACTTAACTGGAATACACGCAGTGGTGAAGCACATGATGAAATCAGAGTGCCGTACTATGCTCAAGATGCGGAGAAGGCAACACTGGTGTGCAATTATTATTATTCAAAAATCAGACGATAATGCATCAAAAATACGTTTCACTGCCGGGCAGATGTCCAGATTTTTTTCCGTGATATTCAATATTTTTTGTTGGTTTTTTTGATGCGTATGCGGATATTCTCTGCATGCTTTTGGTCGTTCGTTGTAGATGGAGCAGGCATTATCTTCTCCTAAAAATACGCAAGGAGTTTGTTTAAAAACGATATCACCGTCTTCATCTCTGACTGCATAATTATGCAGAAAATCTTTGACAGAAATTCGCAAATATTTACTGATGCGGTTAATGTCTTCATTAATCAGCAAGGCAGGGGTCGTCTTACAGCAATTGGCACAATCCAGACAATTGATTTCCGAAAAAACTTGTTCATGCTGTGTTTGTATCAGTTCATCTGCATCATAGGATGTCATAGATTTAAGCTGATTCATCAAGCGAGTGTATTGCTTTTTATGTTGAGCTACATGCTGTTTTAATCCTGAAATTTCATGCGCTGTAATCATCTCAGCTTTACTTTATAGCCTTCTTTTTCCAGTAGTTCTTTTATTTTTTGTTTAAAATCACCTTGTATAATTATTTCACCATCTTTGACAGAACCACCCACGCCGCATTTTGTTTTCAGCATTTTTGCCAACATTTCCAAATCTTCCAGTTTGCCTACATAGCCAGTTACCAAGGTTACTATTTTTCCTTTGCGCTGTTTATTATCCGTAAATACTATCAACAACTGCTTTGCATTTTCGAGCGTATCTTGCTCGTTGTCATTTTCCGTCTCATAGTTGAAATCGGGATTGGTGGAATACACCGTGCCTAATCTTTTTTTCCAGTCGTTGGTACTCATGTTTTTAATTTATATCAAAATATTGCGGTACAATATAGCGCAACGCATGTTTTTTTAAGGTAACTTCAATACTATCCGTTCTGCCATGAAAATCGCCGTCCATTTGCAAACTTTCAATTTTATTTAAAGATAGCTTAAGTTTCTTGTGTATCTGGAAAGTTTCCATAAAATCAGCACTCGCCACATCACCAAAAAATGACTCACGAATGACCTCGGGTATGCGCACCTTATTAAATTCATTAATGACCGTAATTTCAAAAATGCCATCATTGGGTTTGCTGATATGATTAAATTTAATACCAAAACCGACGGCTCCCATACTGGTAATCAGTACAGTAAATGCTTTACGTGAAAAAGGAGGATTGTCATCAATTTGTATGGTAAAATCGGGCAACTCATAGGTAAATGCCGTACTTAAAACGCTTGCCATATAAGAGGCTACACCTCTTAACGGCAATTTCTGGAACCGGTCAATTACCAAACCATCATATCCAATACCGCTGGCCATAAAAGAGGCTTGTCCGTTAATCATGACTGCGTCAATAGGAAAAGGCTTGCCTGTATTAATCAACTGGATGGCATCCGGAATATGCAGAGGTATGCCAAGCGTTCGGGCATTCGCATTGCCTGAGCCGGTAGGGATATTCGCCATCAGTACATTTTTATCCATGATGACTTGGCCTACTTCATTTTGCGTACCATCTCCACCTACAACGGCAATAATGTCCACTTTATCTATCAGTGATTGCTGGGCTAATTTGATGGCATGACCTGCATAACGCGTATAATACAAATCATACGAAAAGCGGCTGAGGTCTAAGTTTCTTTTGACCATGCGTTCGGTAAACCGAGAACCGAAGGTGCCTCCCGATTTCGGGTTAACAATAAAACGAACTTTCTGCTTTTTCAAACAAATATATTTTTGCAAATGTAAGAAGAATGCTGTATTTTTTGGATATAAATAATTCCTATCTGGTAAGCTATCTATTAAGACTTAAATGTAAAAAACTATTCTCAAAAATTTTAATGTACTTCAACTGTGAACCTATGTGGTTTACTAATCATATTGAATGTTGAAGTCATGCAAGATTTTAGCATTATTTAAGACGAAGTAAATGCACAATATAGAACCCTTTATGCTGTTTAAACCACATAGAAACATAGCATTTTTAATCATAAATTGCTGTTTGTTGCAAATTGGTATAGACTGTCAAGCAAACACATAGTATCGCCTTGGGTATCGCCTAAGGCGATACCTATATTTTTCTATTCTTACGTCAATTCTTGTATTGTTAGAGTTGTTAATCCAAAATAAACTATGCATCTATGTGGTAAAAATTATTAATCTAACAGCACAAGAGGTTATAGCATCTATTTTTTAAAGTAAGAGTTGAGAAATAAGAATTCTCAAATGTATTCCTATTTCACCTTAGTTTTCTTCTCAGGAATACGCTCTTCTTCTTTCCTGCCTTCAAAACTGCTCATCGAATTATAAACGCCTAACCATCCTGCTACAGTATCAAAGATGCGCGTAGGAAATACGCCTTTTAAGAAGGGCACTAAATTCACGTTTTCCGGCATCATTAAAACAGGCTTATTTGTTTTTATTGCTTTTATAATATTGGTCGTTACTTCTTCGGGTTGCAATAATGGGAATAACATAGGTGCTTTCACGCCTTTAAACATGCCTGTGTCGATATAACTCGGGCAAATTGTAGATACGTGCAAATTTTGCCCTTCGGCTTCCAACTCTAATCTCAGGCTTTCGCTCCAGCCCATAACAGCCCATTTGCTCGATGCATAAACTGAGCCTTTCGGCAATGGAATTAATGACGATGCTGATGCAATATTGACGATATGTCCTCTCCCTTGTTTTATCATTTCCGGAATAAATACACGGGCCACATGCATCACTCCATTCACATTAATGCTCAGTGTTTTCTCAATATCGCGAACTGAATATTCCCAGAATTTTTGTTTTCCCGCCACTATGCCCGCATTGTTGATCAAAATATCTACATTACCCACTTCGAGCAGAACTTCCGTAGCCGCTTTTTCAATATCTTTTACCTGCGATACATCAACAATAAAAGTGTGTACATTGTTATATCCTTTTTTACCGAATTCTTTTTTAGTATTTTCGAGATTCTCCTCGTTAATATCCCACAAAATGAGATTACCTGCACCTTCTTGCAGACATTTTAAACTCATTAATTTTCCGATTCCGTTTGCACCACCGGTTACTAATACGTTGGCTCCTTTTATAGTTGACATACTGATTTATTTTATCTTATAAAAGTAATAAAAATTCAGACAGCTTGGTTTAAGTTAAGATGCCAAAATCTGTTCAAGATGATATTCCATGTGATTCACATAATCCGCAATAATAAATGACAGCTGAGCTGATTCTCCATTGCGAAGCAGACAAACCGAATGCATTTTATTTTCAGGAATCTTTGCGATCAAATTAGCTAAAAAAATATTATACTGTTTCCATAAAGCTATAAGCTCTGCGGGGTCATATTGCGTATAGTAATTATTTTTCACCCATTCATTTTGCTCATAATAAATAACAGGCTCATGTTCAAATTGTAAGCGAACGAAGCGCTGGTGATTATTGGCAGCACTGTCTATCAAATGACCCAGTATTTCTATCTTACTCCATTTGTCAGGATTGGGTTTGTGTGTAAATTCAACTAAAGTAATTCTGTTTAATTTATCCGGAATTGTTGTACATAAATAATGCAATCTTTCAGCGGCTGCTGTCTTGGAGTTCATACCGTTGTTTTTAGTCTTAGATTTTCTTGTTTATTCTTCGCCAATTCAAAGACACAATCATAAACAGCTGTTCGCAAAGCTAATTCTCGCGGGTCATTGGCAATATGTGTACCCATTTTATTCATCACATACGAAAAGGCAATTTCTTTTTCAGGATCGGCAAAACCGCCGGAACCACCTGCGCCAAAAGTGCCGTAAGCTCGATAATTAACACCAAAATTCTGGAAGAATGACGGCTTGGCAAATCCTAATGAAAAAGGAATATCTACATGCAAGACTAAATCGTAATTATTGCTTTTGCACGCAATCGGCGATGCTTCCAATTGTGCCAGCGTTTCTTTACTAATGCCTAATTTTTTACCACCTGTGGCAAATTCATTATAGATTGCAGCGATACTACGCGCATTGCCAATGCCGTGTGCCGAACCCAAGGGCAGTGCCAAGTATTTTCTTTTATTAAAATTATTGAGATTAAGTGCGTGCGGTGGATTTAAAAGCGATTTGTAAAAAAAGGAAAATGGGTTTAATATACCTTTTAAAATTTCTCGGATGTCTGTATGTCCCTTTTCTTTTAATGCTTCATGCGGATAAAAAGGTATGATATGCGCATAACTGCTAAAATCAAAATCAGGTTTCATGCCTATGCTGAAATCTGCATCAAGTGGTGCGAACAATTCCTCCGCCGCAAATTGATCAAGCGTTCTTTTTTGCGGATCCACCCGTTTGCAAATTTCATTTTGGTACATGGCAATCGTCCAGGCATGGTAGCCGCGATACAAACCCGGTTTCCAATACGTTTTTTGTTTTGCCAATGCATTAGATAAAACGTCGGGATTCGTCAGCACCTCGTAGGTCAATGATTTATCATTGCTGAACAATCCTGCCTGATGGGCAAGCAACTGACGGATAGTTATCTCTTCTTTTCCGTTACAGGCAAACGCTTTCCAGTAGGTGCTGACCTTTTCATCATAATCTAAATATCCTTTTGAATGAAGCAAGGCAAATGCCAAAGATGAAATGCCCTTGCTCGTAGAAAACACGATGCATACATCATTTTCGTTCCAAGGCTCACCATTGTGCTTTTTACCGCCCCATAAGTCAACTACTTTTTCACCTTTAAAATAAATACAACAAGTAGCTCCGATATCATTTCGTTTATGAAAATTATCTTCAAAAGCTTGTTCCACTTTTTCAAAAGCTGGATGAGTATAACCGTTAATACTTACATGTGCCATATTTGAATGAAAGTATAAAATACTTAGCACAAAATGAAATAACCATGTAATTAATTCAAAAACTACGATAGCTTTCGGATTGCTTATAATATAAATTTGTATAAGGTATTAGATTATAAAAATGCCAAATTTTACATCTGTTTTTTACTCTTGTAAAAATGTGTATTTTTGCAAAGAAAGTTCTTATACTTATTGCCCAAGTGGAGAAATTGGTAGACTTACCAGATTCAGGTTCTGGCGCTGTAAAAAGCATGCAGGTTCGAGTCCTGTCTTGGGCACAATTTTATTTTTTATCACTTAAAATCCATAGCGCTTATCAATAACTTTCATTTACACATATGAGGATATTTACTTTTAATGAAATGGAAATAGTTTACAAGACTCATTCATTAGGATTAGATGATGATAATTTAGAAAGCAGATTAGAACTAATTAAAAAATTCCCTTTTTCTGTAGTTATAGAAGGGGATTTCGTAGAGTTTGACAATTTGGACAAATGGGTTAAAATGCACTTTTATTCGAATATGTTCACTTCTATTTATTATGGTAAAACTGATTACAATTTTGGGTATGCTGAATATTTTTTCAAGAAAAATGAGGCAGTCGAAAAAGTAAAGAATGCAATACCAAACTTTTATTCTACTTATTTTCATGCTTATCCTTCAGCTAAAATCTGTAAGTCAAACGGATATTATGAAAGTATTGATTATGACCCAAAAGATACTAAAGCTATAATAGTATAATAATATTATTATTTTAATCTGAAAAGCAATCAGCATTACGCACTTTTTTTAACAAACTCATAAACTCACTTTTCTGTTATAATTTGTTTGATTGTATACCTTACATCTTCATCTTATTTTATGGGAAAAACTTTATTTGATAAAATCTGGGATTCGCACATTGTGGAAGCCATCGAAAACGGACCTCAGGTAATTTATATCGACAAACATTTTATTCACGAAGTCACTACACCGCAAGCTTTTGAAGGGTTGCGCAAGCGAGGCATTCCCGTATTCCGTACACAAAATACCGTTGCTACAGCCGACCATAATGTTCCGACTAAAGACCAAAACCTGCCCATTCGGGAGGCTTTATCCAAACATCAGGTAGATACACTCATTCAAAACTGTTCTGATTTTGGCATCGAACTTTATGGACTGGGACATCCTTTTCAGGGCATCGTACATGTCATCGGTCCGGAACTTGGCATCACACAACCCGGCATGACCATCGTATGCGGTGATTCACATACTTCCACACATGGCGCATTTGGTGCGGTAGCATTTGGTATCGGCACCTCTGAAGTAGAACAAGTTTTAGCCACACAATGCATTTTACAGACACGTCCAAAAACCATGCGCATCAATATCGACGGTGAGTTGGGCAAAGGCGTTACCGCAAAAGACATCATTCTCTATATTATTTCCAAAATATCTACAGGCGGCGGAACGGGTTATTTTGTGGAATATGCAGGAAGTGCCATTCGCAGCCTGAGCATGGAAGCCCGTATGACAGTTTGCAATATGAGCATAGAAATGGGTGCGCGTGGAGGAATTATTGCACCGGATGAAACAACTTTTGCCTATTTGAAAGGAAGAACATTTGCCCTTGAAAATTACGAGCAAGCTTTGGAAAAATGGCAAACACTATTCACCGATGATGATGCTGGTTTTGATAAAGAATATTCATTTAATGCTGGAGAAATTGAACCCATGATTACCTACGGTACGAATCCGGAAATGGGCATTGCCGTATCAGATAAAATTCCGGATAATGATGATAAAGGATTAGAGAAAGCCTTACAATATATGGGCTTTAAAAAAGGCGAAAAACTAACAGGGAAAAACATTGACTATGTTTTCTTGGGAAGTTGTACCAATAGCCGTATGGAAGACTTACGTATGTTTTGCGATTTTGTAAAAGGCAAACAAAAAGCCGAAAATGTAACCGTATGGATAGTACCCGGCAGTAAACAAATAGAAAAGCAAGCCATTGCCGAAGGTTTGGATAAAATTTTAGCCGACGCCGGAATGGAATTGCGTGAGCCCGGATGTTCTGCTTGTCTGGGCATGAATGAAGATAAAATTCCTGCCGGAAAATACTGTGTATCTACTTCCAACCGGAATTTTGAAGGGCGACAAGGACAAGGCGCACGAACCTTGCTAGCCAGTCCGCTTACGGCTGCCGTAGCTGCCATTACAGGCAAAATTGACGACATCAGAAATTACTTATAGCAAAGCTTGTTTATGCCCGAATGATGAAGAATTAAATGAAATGATGTAACAATTTACTAATAACCAATTTACCAATGACCAATTTACCAATGACCAATAACCAATCAATAAATGGAAAAATTCAATACGATACAAAGTACCTGCGTGCCACTCAATATAGAAGATATAGACACTGACCAGATTATTCCTGCACGTTTTCTGAAAGCCACTACACGTGAGGGTTTCGGAGATAATTTATTTCGCGACTGGCGTTTTACTCCGGACAATACACCCAAAGAAAATTTTGTCTTGAATGACGATACTTATGTAGGCAATGTATTGGTAACAGGTAAAAATTTCGGTTGCGGTTCATCACGCGAACATGCCGCCTGGGCAATTTATGATTACGGTTTTCGTGTGGTAGTGTCCAGTTTTTTTGCGGATATTTTTAAAAACAATGCACTGAATAATGGACTTCTAACTGTAGTGGCTACGCAAGAATTTTTGACATTACTGTTTAATGAAATTGAGAAAAATCCGCAAACACAAGTGAATGTAAATTTAGCCACGCAGACCATTTCCATTTTAGATGCTTCATTAAATCCAGTTGCTACTAAATCCTTTGAAATTAATCCATACAAAAAAACGTGCTTACTCAACGGATACGATGATATCGATTATTTATTGAGTTTGAAAAACAAGATAGAGGCATTTGAGATATCGGGATAATCACACGGAATTTTCTGTACATTTTTTTAGTTAGCATTTTCCGTATCTTTATTCGGTGAATAAGACTGTACAATTAAACATCCAACTTTCACCTGATAAGAAAATCTATTTCCTCTCCGATTTGCATCTCGGTGCGCAGTCTTATATACAGAGTTTAGCTCGCGAAAAAGTAATCATCTCTTTTTTAAATCATATCAAAACGGATGCACAAGTCCTCTTTTTGGTTGGTGATATTTTTGATTTTTGGTTTGAATACCGTCAAGCTGTGCCGAAATATTTTGTGCGTTTTTTGGCAAAAATAGCCGAACTGAAAGATGCCGGCATCGACATTTATTTTATCAAAGGCAACCACGATTTGTGGATGCGCAATTACCTGAAGGATGAGCTCGGCGTACATATAGTAGAAGATACTATTGAACTGAGTTGCAACGGCAAAAAAATGCTTATCACGCACGGCGACGGAAAAGGCAAGGGCGACTTGAAATACAAAATATTAAAGAAGATTTTTACTAATCCAATCAGCAATTTCCTGTTTTCGTGGCTGCACCCGGATATTGGTATAAAAATTGCGCTGCTTTGGTCGCGCAGCAGTTTTACCGACCCCAAAACGGAAGTATTTAAAGGCGAAGAAAATGAATGGCTGTTGCAATATGCCCAACAAATGGCTAATGAAAAAAAATACGATTACGTGCTGATGGGACATCGGCATTTGCCCATGGAAATTAACATGGCAAATGGCGGCATCTATATCAATTTGGGCGACTGGATTTACAACTTTACCTATGCCGTTTTTGACGGCAATTCGCTCTCACTCAAAAAATGGGATAATGAAAAGCAATAGCATTTTTGGACATATCAAAACAGGGGTAACTTTATTTTTTATATTGTCTGCATTTGTATTGTTTGCCCAATCGCCGCAAAAACTAAAAACCATTCCCGTAAAAGCCTATAATGTATTTGTAAACGGCACCGATCAGGTTTATATTTTGTCGAAAGGCATGCTCGAATTACATTTGCTGAATGGCAGTCCGGTATTGCAATATGGCAGCAAATACATCAACAAGCATACAAAAATCATCAGTGTAAACAGCTTTAAAACTATCTTGTATTCTGAAGACTATGGCAAAATTATTACGCTGGACAACAGGCTGAAACAGCAAGAAATATTTGATATTTATGATTTGGGTTCCACGGTATTGGTTAGCTGTGTAGGTGCATCGTTAATCAATAATACCATCTGGATTTTTGATGCCGCCACACAAAAGCTGAGCAAACTCGATGAAAACCACAAAGTGCTGTTTACCTCCAATTCGATATCTCAGGCATTAGGTAAAGAAATTCATCCGGAACAGATTCACGAGTTTGGTATTTATGTTTATCTGGTGGATGAAGAAAACGGCATTTATATTTTCGACACTCAAGGCAATTATGTCAAATTTATTCCAATTTTTAATGCCCATAATTTTTCGGTAGTAAGCAGCAAATTTTATTATGTAAAAGATAATTCCGCTTTCGAGTATAATCCGCTGACATTCACCGAAACCAAGTTTTTGAAAACACCTGATTTAAAATATCTGCATTTCGGCTCTTCTGTTTTAGCCGGAATTAATAAAAACAATGAAGTAGAAATCTGGACGTTTTAGCTTATTTCTTATTG
Organism: uncultured Chitinophagales bacterium; assembly: GCA_964451125.1. Lineage (GTDB taxonomy): Bacteria > Bacteroidota > Bacteroidia > Chitinophagales > JADIYW01 > JADJSS01. The sequence continues at coordinate 776 of CAYVGM010000026.1, read as the reverse complement.
CTTGACCACTCTTCGTTCATGCCTTTTAGTACTTCGCCTGTCAAATCGTAGGTTGGTGTAACATATAACAAATTGATCTGCGATCTGGAGTAGGGCAAAATATAAGCATATTTTCCATCTGCATTATATTTCTTGAGGTATTCTATAATCTTATTCTCCAGCGTCTTATTGAAATCAGCCATTTGATTGGCAAACTTTTCTTCCATCTGCGCTTTGCGCATCTCAATATCTTGTTGTTGTTTTGCCAATTTTTCCTGTGCGGCCATCCCTTCTTCTTCGGTCATCGTTTGAGCTTTTTGTGCTAATTTGGCATATTCATTCTGGAAAGCACTTACTTTTCGGTTCAGCTCGCTTTCCATATTGGCTTGAGAAGCTTCCAGTTCAGCTTTTTTTGCTTTAAAATAGCCATAATTATCTTGAAAAGAATCAATGTCAATATAGCCAATCAGTCCGCTGTTTACAACCTTGCCCTTTTCATTTACCACAACCGCAGTCGGGGTCTTTTTATCGCCTTTAAAATGAAGAAAAAACAATACGCCTACCAATGCAAACAATATGGCGTTCAAAATCAAGGATAAATTTTTCATGGCGCAAAGATAGTTCAGTTTTCGGCTGATTTTACTCAAAATTCAAAATATACTTTACTATTTTGTAAAAAGGCGTTCATTATTAACCATTTTTAATTTAATTTTTTTGTGTTTGACTAAATGTTCGTATCTTTGCAGTCCAATTTTTATTGGAAATGCGGGTGTGGCGAAATTGGTAGACGCACTAGA
>CAYVGM010000025.1:0-19243 GCA_964451125.1 uncultured Chitinophagales bacterium | reverse complement strand
TGCTGATGGCTACCTTGTGCGTGTATCTACCCAAATATTCTATCACACTTTGAGGAGAACAGGAGATGTTTCAACTTGTTATAAAATGATGAGTTCTGATAGAGAAATTGTATCAAAGGCAGGTGGGCAGTTTATAATTCTACATTCACAAGCAACAAAAGGAATTGAAAAATGCAAAATAGCAATTCGTTTTAAAGAAGAAAATATGAGTGATTTACAACAAGTCACGAAAAAATAGCTAACAAATAAAGACTATCAAACAACCAAACCGCTAACATCGTTAGCAGTTTCAACTTCACTTTTTATATATTTTATTTACAAATTTAATATATTTTATGTATTGTAACTAATGCCCTATAGCATTTAGGAGCTTAATTACTTTAAAACCAAGTATTGTACAAAAGTAATATTAATAATAGCTGATCTGTGTCTATTGTTTTCCAGCTGTATTAAGTTTTACAAAAGTAAAATGCTTCTCATTATTTCACCACCGTACCTGCCACTAATTCAGCGATGTCCAACACTTTAATCGAGTCTTGTGCTTCTTCGCTTTTTATGCCGTCGGTAATCATCGTATTGCAAAATGGGCAGGCTACGGCTATCACATCCGGATAAACTTCCATTAGTTCGCCGGTGCGTTCTATATTGATACGTTTCTTGCCCGGTTCATCTTCTTTAAACATCTGAGAACCGCCGGCACCGCAACACAAACCATTTGATTTGCTTTTATTAATTTCAGCTAAGTCTGCATCTAAGGCAGTAATAACAGCTCTTGGTGCTTCATATACCTCATTGGCTCTTCCCAAATAGCAAGAATCATGGTAGGTGATGCGTTTTCCCTTATATGGGCCACCTTCAATTTTCAGCTTGCCTTCGTTGAGGAGTTGTTGTAAAAATTGAGAATGATGTAATACTTCATAGTTGCCGCCTAAGGCAGGATATTCATTTTTTAGCGTATTGAAACAATGGGGACAAGCCGTTACAATCTTTTTGATGCCATAATTGTTCATCGTCACGATGTTTTGCTGTGCCAGCATCTGAAAAACAAATTCATTACCCGCTCTGCGTGCAGGATCGCCTGTACAAGCTTCTTCTGTACCCAAAACAGCAAAATTGATATGCAGCTCATTCAGGATTTTTGTAAAAGCAATGGTTACACGTTGAGCACGTTGGTCAAAACTGCCGGCACATCCCACCCAAAATAAGACTTCTGGAGTTTTGCCTTCAGCAGCTAATTCAGAAACAGTTGGAACTTTATATTGCATACTAGTGATTAGTTATTGGTGATTAGAGATTGGCTATTGGTTATTAGTTATTTTATTATTTTAACTCTTGTGTCTTGGCTCTTGGCTCTTGATTCTTGTATCTCACTACTTACTACCCACTACTATTAATTCAATTCTTCTGTCCATTTTAAACGGTCATCTGGAGAAAATTGCCAAGGAGCCTGATTATTTTCCATATTAGCAAAAATAGTATTCCATTCAGCAGGTGAATCAGATTCTTCCATGATCAGGTTTCGTCTCAATTCGATGATAATACTCAATGGAGAAATATTTACGGGGCAAGCTTCTACACATGCATTGCAAGTTGTACACGCTCGTAATTCTTCAGCACTGATATAGTCACCTAAAAGTGTTTTTCCGTCATTTGTATTGCCACAGTTCTTGCTTATCTCTTCCATTCTGTCACGGGTATTCATCATAATTTTACGAGGCGATAGTTTTTTTCCTGTAATATTTGCCGGACAAGATGCAGTACAGCGACCGCATTCAGTACAGGTATAAGCATCCAGTAAACTTTTCCAGGATAAATCATATACATCTTTCGCTCCAAACTTTATTTCACCTTCTTGTTCAGGAGCTTTAAATTCAGGATCTAACATAGATTGTACTTCATGTTGAATGGCCGGCATATTATGTATTTCGCCTTTCGCTTCCGGTCGTGTAAAGAAAGTATTGGGAAATGCCAATAAAATATGTAAATGTTTAGAATAGGGCAAATACAACATAAAGGTCATAACCATAAAAAAATGCCCCCACCATCCGAGTTTTTCAAAAAAATGCAAAGCCCAATCAGGTAATGAAGAAAATGAAGATGAAAAGAATTGGCTGAGTACAAACCCATATCCACTTCCGGTTTCTCGTATTTTCAGGATTGAATCTGCCCCATTCATCATAAAAATAAAAGTAATGAGAGTAAGTTCAAAAGCCAGAATAATTAATGCATCTTTCCAAGGCCAGCCTTTCAATTCAGGCATCTGAAAACGAGCTACCTTAAAGGTGGTTCTGCGCAGTATGAAAATGATGGTAACGATAAATGTCAAAACTGATAAAAATTCGATGAAGTTGACAATGAAAACATATACACTCTCTAAAAAAGTACCTTGTACCATATGTAAGTATCTTCTGTGACCGGCAGAAAAGCCATCTAAGAAAATCTCAACTAACTCTATTTGGGTGATAATAAATGAAAAATAAATGACGAAGTGCAATAGTGCCGGAAAAGTGAGTTTAAACATTTTCTTCTGTCCCATAGCTACCAAAGCCATACTTTTTAATCGGAATCCTAATGTAGTATTAATCTGTTCAGGTTGACCACGCTTCACATTATCATAAATTTCTTTGAATTTTTTAAATGATAAATAAAATACGGTAATTGAAACAGCTCCAAAAATGAGTATTTGCAAAACGGCTAAGAAAATTTCCATAAACTAATGAATGTAAGACGAAATTACAATGTTTGCATTGATTTTTTTTCAAATTCTATAAACATAAGATTAACTTTTGGGTATTTTATCTTAAATAGCTTTGGTATATTTGTAAGTAAATTTTTGTATGCTTATTTCGAATAATGCTCATAAGATATTAGACAGTGAAAAGATAGAGCTCAAGCTCGACCGTATGGCATTTCAAGCACTGGAGCTTACTTTTGGTGATGATGATTTAGTTATCTTAGGTATAGAACCGGGTGGTGCGGATTTAGCTCAAAACCTGTTTCAGAAAATTAAAACGCACGATAAAACAAAAAATATTGCTTTCAGTACAGTATATCTTAACAAACCTGAACCATTATCAGAGCCGGTGCAAATTAGAGATGAGATTGATTTTAACAACAAAGCAATCATTATAGTAGATGATGTTGGAAATACGGGAAGGACCTTGTTCTATGTATTACAACCACTCACACGCTTCCATCCAAAAAAAATCATTATTGCCGTCTTGGTGGATAGAATGCACAAGACTTTTCCGATAAATGCAGATATTGTAGGTTTTCCTATTGCAACTACAAGGACTGAACATATTATAGTACAATTTGAAAACAACAGCGCAGAAGGAGCATATTTGTTTTAATATTTAGAGAATACTTTTTTTGGAACTTTTTTTGTAGTGTATTAAAAATGAAAATAATCAGGTTTTTTATCGTTTTGTGTTTAGTTGTTTTAATGCAAAACAGCTTTGCTCAATTATTGACAGCCACTGCAAAAGAAAAACTTATAGAAGACCGCATTGAGTATTTGCGAAATGCAAAATTGTTTATCAGTAATGCTTACTGGAAAGAGTTTGGGAAGAATGAATTTGAAGGCACCATAGTCTATTATGCCGATTCTGCATCTTATTTTATTAATCCCAAAGAGGAGATGAAGCAAAAAGTTTCCAAATATACCATTTTAGAAAACGATTATAACTGGAATATCTGGAAAATGCGCTTACCAAATGATTCTACAGATTATGTTTTGCTGACTACTTTCCAGTATGACCCGAAAGCCAAATGGGATATCAACTATAAAACGCCAGTATTGTTTTGCAGCTCGCCTGAATTGCTGACTAAAGTAAATAAAGAAATGAGCAGTACGGAAGACTGGGTAATAGATGTAATACACGAATTGTACCACCAGTATCAATATAGCAACGATGCTCTGCTTACTTATGTATTGAGGCTTTATCAGGAGAAAAAGATGATAGATATGGATAGCCTTCAGTCTGTATATATGCAGAATAGAATGGTAAATGATACTGTGAAAATGGAGAATGATTTATTGAAAAAAGCTATAGCAGCCACAAATTTTGAAGACGAAAAAAAATACTTTGCCGCATTCTTAAAATTACGTGGTGCACGAAATTTAGCTTTTTTTAAAAAGAAAAAATTCTGGCTGTCCACTCCTGAAGATTTTTGGGAAAAAATGGAAGGTGCATGTTTGATGATGGAAGAAAAACTGCGAAAAGATTTTAATAAGATTCCAGTGCCCGATGGCATACAAAAGAACGATTTGTTGTATAAAAACGGATCAGATTATGTGGCATATAAACCTGATGCAACAAAAGATTTCGGAGAATTGAATGATCAGTATTATTATGTAGGAACTACAGGCTATAATATGATAAAGCTGCTGGAAAAAAATAAAGTAAACTATAAAGAGAATTACTTGCAATATGCATCAAAACCACTTTCTTTGATGTTGAAATATTTTTATAAAATCTAATTTTTTATGTTTAACACTTTAAAGGAAATAGTTCAACTACTCTTTCAATTACTGAAAAAAATATTTTCCCGCAAACTCATTCTTAGCTTATATTTTCCACTGTTTATACTCATTATTATTGTGATGTATGTCTGCTATCAGCGGGTAGAAAAAAATGCATTGAATAAAACATTTTTTGAAGTTGAAAAATTGCCACACAAGCATGTAGGTCTTTTGTTGGGTACATGCAAATACATGCGAGATAAAAAGACAATAAATCCTTTTTGGACATTTCGGTTACAAGCTGCTTATCAGCTTTGGAAGGCAGGAAAAATAGATAAGATTCTTATCAGTGGTGATAATGGCTGGTATGGTTACAATGAACCCAAAGACTTTTTTGATGCACTAAAACAACTAGGTGTTCCTGATGCTGCAATGGCATGTGATTATGCAGGCTTTCGCACACACGATTCAGTAATCCGATGTAAGAAAGTTTTCGGTCAACAAGATATCATTATCATCTCTCAGCAATTTCATAATGAAAGAGCACTCTATATTGCCAAATATTATGGTGTAAAAGCCCTTGGCTATAATGCAGAACAAGTGAGCTTCAGAGATAATTTGTGGAATGCGGTACGTGAAAGTCTAGCACGTGTTAAATTACATCTGGATATCTTTGTATTACATACCCAACCTCATTTTTTAGGACCTAAGATTTTTATTTAACATGCAAAAGGAATTAGAATCTAGTTTGGAACAGTATATCCTGGCATGTAATAATGCAGATGTTGAGGGTACTGTAAATCTACTTTATGAAGGAATTTATAAACTCGTTAGCAAAGAAACGTTAATTGAAAGTTTAAATAAATCTTTTTCAACTGATTCTATTTTAGATTACATGAAAGATTTTTCTATTCATAATATTTCATCAATATTTGAGATAGACAGCATTTATTTTGCAAAAGTGGAATATTACCTGGAGCTAGAAATTGACAGAAATGAAGATATTCTGAAAAAAATAACGGAAGATGCTATTATAGATTACGAGGAACACACTAAAGAGATGCAAAATCAAATTGAATTTATGCTTACCATGCTGAAAAATGTATATGGTGAAGAACATGTAAAGTACGATGCTAACCTTGATAGCTTTTTAATTTGGCAACTAAATACCATGTTAGCAGTCAATGAAAAAGGAAAATGGAAATTTATCAGATGGCTACCGGGTAAAGTTTATCAAAGAATATTTCCAAAAACAATTGTCAAAAAACTTGCAACCAGATTCTTTTTGATGGACTAAATAAAAAAAAGACCGCAAACAGGGGGACACCTGCGGTCTTTAGGATAAGGAGTTTTATGTTTCGAGATTTAAAATCTCTGGTGAAGACTAAGGGTTAGATCTGCCTATTCCATCATCAGTAATAATAATACTGTTTGATGATGAAGTTGTAGTAGTCGTTGTTGTATGCGTTCCGTTTAATAACGTTAGCAAGTAAATCAAGAGGTATAACAAAGCTTCCATATTATTTTATTTTCTTAATACAAATTTAGGTAACTTATAGATGCCCTGCCAACTTAAATTACAATGTTTTGTGACATGCTTTTTTATAGTTTTTATTAAAATTATCTTGTAAATATTGATAATTTAGCAAATCTCAACTACTTTTGTAAAAATGTTTTTATGGACGATATTAGGGAATTAATCGGAATAATTTCAAAAAGAAAGCTAAGTCAGATTGAAATCTTTGATAAATCACTGATTAGCCAGAAAGATACCTTGTTTTCAAAATTGTATGATGGTATAGCATCAGGTGATATCCAATCAGATGAAGATGCTGTAAAATGTCTATATAGCATAGCAGATGAACCACCTACAGAAAACAATAAAGTTGCCTACCGCAGGCTTAAGTCACGATTCAAACAGCGATTATATAATACCTTATATTTTCTCGATTTAAACCAGACCAATTTAGCAGATTTGGCTAAGAAGGATTATGCATTTTGCCTTAATAAACTCTATCTCAGCAATCTCCTTTTGCGTTACGCCGATAACCGCAATGCATCAATTACGCTTGTAATGGAAGCCTATCCGATTGCTCAAAAATATAATTTTTATGACTTGTTAAAAGAGTTTTCATTCAAGTTACTCATCTTCTACGGGATGAATGGTAAAACCAAACAATACAATGAAGAATTAATCCGATATGAAAATTATAAAAAAGAATATGAACTGGAACAAAGTGCCCAGCTGATTTATTCGAGAATCTATCTGATGAGTAATATGACCAAGTACGACCCTGAAATTTTAGGACAGCAAATGTTAGCCGAAATAGATAATCTGATACCACTTTATCAAGCATCATCTTCTGTAAATACTTATTTCAGTTATATCAGGAGTAAGTTGTTTTATTTTGAAAAATTTGCTGATAATGTCAACATGGTTGCAGTTTGTGATGAGTTTCTTAAAAATTACAAGAGCTATAAAAGTTCACTTTTGCTCCAAAATTATACGGATGTAATTAGTCTGCATAAGCTAAAATCACTGTTTGATGTGCGCGAGTTACAAAAAAGCAATGAACTTGCTATGCAACTCGAATCGAATGCCAGAAGTTTAAACTGGCTTACAGTAAAAGAATTTCAATTTAAAGCTAATTTAAACAACCAGTTTAATCGGCATGTCTTGGATATTACCGAAGAAGTGATTGGCAGTATGCACTATAAATCTGCACCAAATGCCATAAAAGAACGCTGGTTACTTTATCACGCTTATGCATTACTCATGTTTCAGCATGCCAATCAGATTACATATAAAATAAATATAAAGAAACTGGATAACCAACTTGAGACACTTTCTCAAGATAAAGCAGAATTCAATCTTTCATTTCGTATACTTGAAATTATTTATGCCATTGCCCTAAATGACTTGGATACGGCGGCAGATAAAATTTCGCTATTAGAAGCTTATCAAAAAAGACATATCAAGCATGAAAAATACAATCGCTTTATCCTGTTTCTGAGTTTATTGACACAAGCTGAAAAACGAGGTTTTAATTATAAAGAACTTGCAAAATTAAAGCCGTATTTGACACTTAAAGAAAATTTCAGAATGCAGTATATCAACATGAATGAGATTGTCTTTTTTGATAAATTATGGGAAATAATACTGGATATGCTGAAAACTAATGACACTAAGCTATTTGCTTAAATGTACTTCTATCAAGGTTGAAAAATACTCTTCTCATTTTCTATGCTTGATTTTTGCATGATATAATCAACAAAACTAAAGTCTTCCAAACAAGATTTTAAAACTTTTATATCCTTGGCAAAAATGCGATCCTCATTGGCAAATGAAACTTTCTCCCTGATAAAATCATGCGCAGTTTCTAATAAAGATGAGCTTTTTAACGGTCGTCTGAATTCTATGGCTTGTGCGGCACACATCAATTCTATAGCTAGTATGGTTTCAATATTATCTAAAATCTGATACAGTTTCCGTCCACTGATACTGCCCATACTGACATGATCTTCTTGGCCTAAAGATGTAGGAATGCTGTCGGCACTCGCCGGAAAACAGAGTGTTTTATTTTCCGTAACCAAAGCAGCAGTGGTATATTGCGGAATCATAAAACCGCTGTTTAGTCCCACATCATTCATTAATAGCATCGGTAACCCAAATTTGCCTTCCAGCAGCAAATAACATCTTCTGTCTGCAATATTACCCAACTCAGAAGCAGCAAAACAAGCATAATCTAAAGGCAAAGCAAGTGGTTGTCCATGAAAGTTTCCGCCACTGATAGTATCATTAGCTGAAAAAATAACCGGATTGTCTGTTACCGAATTTAATTCGATTTCGGTAAGCTCTTTCAGATGCAGCCAGGCATTTCTCGAAGCACCGTGCACTTGCGGCATACAGCGCAAACTATAGGGGTCTTGCACACGCTCACAGTCTTCATGTGCTTCCATTATTTCAGAGTTTTCTAATAGCATTTGCAGCTGTTTGGCTACATGCTGGCTTCCGGCATAAGGGCGTAGCTCATGAAGTTTAGTTTCAAATGGCCGCTTTGAACCTTGCAAAGCTTCGAGGCTCATCGCACCTGCTATATCAGCTGCTTCGAGGCAATAATGCAATCGGTACACATCATGAACAGCGTAGGATAAGATAAATTGCGTGCCATTTATCAATGCGAGCCCTTCTTTAGGTCCGAGTAAAACAGGCGCTATATTTTTTTCCTGAAATAAGGCTTGAGTATTTGTAATCTTTTCTTTGTAATAAACTTCTCCCATACCTATCAGTGGCAAAAACAAATGCGCTAAAGGAGCTAAATCACCACTGGCACCTACACTGCCTTTTTCCGGTACTACAGGAATAATGTCTTCATCAATCATCCATAAAATGCGTTCTAATGTGGTAAGCTGTACTCCCGAAAAGCCTTGTGCTAAGGCATGCAATTTTGTAATCAGCATAGTTTTAGCAATTTTTTTCGGTATCGGATTGCCGATACCTACACTATGCGATTGTAATATTTTATACTGCAGTAATTCAGCATCTGCTTTAGATATTTTTTTATTAGCAAGAATGCCGAAACCGGTATTAATGCCATAAACAGTTTCATCATTTTCTACAATTTCAAGTACATCGTGTTGAGATTTTAAAATTTTTTCTTTTGCAGTATTACTTAATACTCCTGTGATTTTGCCTTCCGTTAATGCCATACAAATGTGAACAGTAAGCTGATCTGTTCCGTAATGAAATACTTCTGCCATGTAGTAAAAGTACAAAAAAAGTAACTGTTGCTTAAATGTCTTTTAGTTGCGGCATTTAAAAATTAGCGGCGGTGTTGTTATGGTATTGCTGTAATTGCCTGAGCGGTCTTTCACCACTATTTTATAGCTTACTGTATCAAATGGATAATCGTATTGGTATAAAATACCATCGCATCCCAGTGAATCTAAAACTGATTTTAAGTCAATATCAATACTTCCTGAAATGTTGTCTGAAGTCCCGTTTTTAGGTATAACCGGAATTACATATTTAAGTGTGGTATTAAAGATGCTGTTTGTTATAAAACAAGATGAATCAACTGTTGAATTATTAAGTCTGCCAAAATCTCCGCCACCATCAGTAAAGTTAATTCTTATATAACCCGGATCGCCAACTGTATAAGGTTGTGCTACGGTATATGAATCAAATTCAATTGCCGGAGTATCAGGATATTCAGGTGTTTTATAACAAGAATTTAATAAAAGCAAACTGCTTAAAATACCGAACCAAATTTTGTGTCGCATAGTTGTATCTTTATGCCTCTTATGGCAGAAGCAATTTTAGAAAATATTTTTGATAGTGTCAATTTTTCTTTTGAAAAAAATGCACTTTCTGTTTTTCGTTATCAATATACGCATAATCCGGTATATAAGCAATTTGTCGATTTGTTAAAAGTAATGCCGGATGAAGTACAAACAATTGAAAAAATTCCTTTCTTACCTATTGAGTTTTACAAATCACACAAAATCATTTCAGATAACGCTGAAATTCAAAAAATATTTGAAAGTTCGGGTACGACTCACGCTATCAGAAGCAAACACTATGTAGCAGATCTAAATTTGTATAAGCAAGTAGCTGTTTCCATATTCGAACAAACCTATGGTGCATTAAGTGAATGGACTATTTTAGCCCTGTTACCTTCCTATCTCGAACGAGATAATTCTTCATTGGTCTATATGGTTGATGATTTTATCAATAGAACACAATCTGTTGATTCTGGATTTTATCTTGATCATCCTGAGCAATTAATACAAAAACTGTTAACCTTAAAAGAGCAAGGTAAAAAAGTGTTGCTTATTGGTGTAACTTTTGCACTTTTGGATTTAGCCGAACAATTTTCTTCCGATTTATCAGGAATAACCATCATGGAAACCGGAGGAATGAAGGGCAAGAGAGAAAATATGCAACGTTCTGAAATACATGCTATACTGTCTAAAGCATTTCATGTAAATGTCATACACTCAGAATATGGCATGACTGAATTATTATCGCAAGCCTATTCAAAAGGAAATGGAATTTTTGAAAACTCCCCTTACCTGAAAGTGTTAAAACGAGAAATCAATGAACCCACTAAAGTTTCAGCAACAGTTGGCAGAGGCGGTTTAAATGTAATCGATTTAGCTAATATCTATTCCTGTAGTTTTATCGCCACTGAAGATGTAGTGAATATACTTTCCAATAACCATTTTGAAATATTAGGCAGATTAGATTACGCAGAAATGCGAGGTTGTAATATGCTAGTAATGTAAATAAAAAAACATGAAGATTTGTCTGTATATAATTTTAAACTAAGTGAATAATATTCTATTTAATTATAATTTAATATTTACATTCAATATTCAAGGCTGAAATACACAATCATGGCAAGCGCATGCCTGTTATCCTCAACAAAGGAAAAGAACTCAGCAGGCTGGACAAACAAAAAAGATTTTCATCCTGATTCCAATGTTTTACTTTCTGCAAACTGCATAAACTAAAAACCGACTACCTATAACCAATTATCTCTATTCTTATAAAGAACTGGTGTGCAGTACATGTCTTTAAAATAAACTTCATATTGTATTATTATCAACTATATACTTATTATATAGTTATATAATTTTAATTTTATCACATTCACCTTGACTTATGTCAAGTTTAATGCGAAAAAGAAGAAACTTTTTAGATAAATAATTGACAATATCACAAAGTTTGAATAATCTTGCAGAATAGTTGTATATACAATTATTTCACTAAGAGAAAAAAGCAAAGATGAATTAACTTTACCCGCAAACCTTAGAGAAGTTAGAAAGATAAAAAAAGCCCTAAATAGGATGTCAATTGGCATCCTGTTTTTTTTGTACATTGCAGAAAAGAACAGAAAATGAGAAAATGCATATTGCTTAGTTTTTTACTGGTTATGGTATTTACTAGCCAAGCACAAACTTATATCGCCAAAATAAAAACTAACTATGGCAAAATCCAAATACTGCTGTATGATGATACACCCAAGCATCGCGATAATTTTATAAAACTGGCAAAAGCACATTTTTATGACAGCCTGCTTTTTCATAGGGTAATTTCCGGCTTTGTGATACAAGGTGGTGATCCAAATTCAAAAAATGCCTGCGATACTGCATTTTTAGGTGAGGGCGATTTAGGTTATACAATTCCTGCTGAATTTAATCCTGAACATTTCCATAAGCGAGGTGCATTTGCACAGGCTCGGGATGATAATCCGGATAAGGCCTCTTCAGCCTGTCAGTTTTATATTGTACAAGGTAAATTAGCAAATGATTCAACCTTTATTAAAGCTAAAAAGCGAACAGGAAACGATACTCCTGAAGTGCATAAAAAAGTTTACAGAAAAAAAGGAGGCATACCTCATCTGGATATGAATTACACGGTATATGGCGAAGTGAAGAAGGGCATGAAAACAGTAGATAAAATTGCTTCACAGAAAACAGATAAAAATGACCGACCGATAAAAGCAGCAAGAATTATTCGCATAGACATTATTGTAAATAAAAAATAAAATTTATCGCCTTGGCTTTAGTTTGTTGATGTCATTATTTTCTCTCGGTACAAGTCCGCCTCCGCCTTTCTGCTGAAATAGCTGTTGTTTTTTCTGAAACAACTCGTTATTAGAAACAGTATCAATTTGTTTTACATCTCGTTTTACAAATAATTCATTCGGCTGTTTTCCCAAATTTCCTTTACCTGTTTTAGTCATCAGTGATGATTGCTCGTCAAACAATTTATGGGATAAAAACAATTCTCTTTTCGCACTTTTAGAAACAGTTCCGACAGAAGGATTGTATGCACCTGCTACCCCGTCAAACTGCACAGGAGAAATTTGTTCCAGTTTAAAGTTTTCGGGTAAGGCTGCTGATGCTGAATTTATTCTGGCTGTATAGTCAAAATATTTACTCATAATGCGTCTTACATAATTAAAGGGCTCTTGTCCGCGGCAATAACCGTATTTTACAACAGCATCATTATAAAAACGCGGATTGGATTTATACAAGATAAAATACTCAACAGAGCCATCCCACTTATTTCCCGGATAGCCGTTTTTTTCAGCCAGTCTTACAGCATCTGAGACATGGCCGAATCCTGCATTATAAGATGCCAGAATAAACTTAATTCGTTGAGTTAAGTCGGGTATATTCTTCCACAGGTTTTCTAATTTTTTCAGATATGTTGTGCCTGCCTTGATATTTAAATCCGGATTATAACTTTGCCCCGGTGTGAGTCCCAAATCTCTGGCAGTGCCGGGCATGAGCTGCATCAGCCCTTGTGCCCCGGCCCATGAACGTGCGTTGGGGTTAAATCGAGATTCCTGATTGATTAATGCTGCAACCAAACGCCAGTCCCAGTTCATCTGTTTTGCATATTTTTGAATCAGTGCATCATAATGTGAAATCATGCCTTGCTGCAAAACGGCATCATCACTGAAAGCGAACATTGGATTTTTTATCGCTTTAAAATATTTATCATAAAGAGCTGTATATAAATTTTCTTTATGTACCGTATTGATCCAATTATTCAGATAAGCTAAAAGTTGGATAGAATTACTGCGTACTGCCCAATGCAAAGATTGCTTATCTCCTACTCTCAGTTCTGTATTCAAGTTTTCAAAATAAGAATTATTAACCATTGCCAAATCTTTGTCAGCAATAGTATAATCAATTTCGCCGGCAGCAACAGCTTCAATGATATCATCCGTACCGCGGTCATCACCCAAAATACGCACATCCAGATTGATGCCTACTGTATCTGCAAGTTCTTTAAGCTTGGAATAAAAAACAGAATTTTCCGCTATATAGACTATCTTATTCGATAAGCCTGAGATAGTTTGAATTAAGGTATCAGTTTTGTAAATGCTGTCAACTGCATCAAAAGTTTTTCCTGGACGACGTTGTACTAAAACTTGTTCCACTTCGCGATATGGAATCGTGAGCGATGACATCTCTTTTGCTTTGGGACTGTTATAAATGCCGTTGGCAATGATATCCCCTTTGCCCTCATTCAGCAAATTATATTGTTCTTGTGTTGTTTTTGCCGGAACAATTTCAAGTTTAACACCTAATTGTTTAGCCAGTTCACTCATCAATTCGTATTCAAAACCGAGTGCCTGCCCCCTGTATATAAAATAGGATATAGAGTTGTATTGCATGATAACTCTCAATACTCCATTTTGTTTTATCTGGTCTAAATCAAATGAAACTTTCGGGGTATCAACTATTTTCTTTTTTTTTTGATATTCTGTAATAAAATTGATGGCAATAAATGAGATTATTGTAATTGCAGACAGTATTAACCAGTTTCTCCGTGTATTCAATTATTTGAATGTAATGATATTAGTTAAAGAACAAGCCGTATTTTCCTTTACTTCTTTAGCAAAAGGATGACAAGTAGTGCTTACTTTTTTGAAATTAGATGTAATCATAGATGACTCGTTGCTGACAGATTTTATCTCTCGGTCAAATTCATAAGTGCAACTAAAGCTCACCGTCTGAAACATGGCTTCCAGTCCTCCGAAAGGGTTGTTTTTGCTGTCTTTTCCTAATGTTTCCGTCAAACCTTTATCTTTCAGCAAATTCCCGGTAGACTTTGTTTCATAACGAATAAAGCTGTTATCCCGAAGTTCAAAGAATACTTCTTCTGCTTTTTTATCTTTAGCATCTGTGTCTTCATTATCTTCATGATAAATCGTGTTTAAAGCTTTATTTAGTGCAGTTACATTCTTAAAATTAAATGCAAGACCAAATTTAAAAAGTGTAGTATCAGCAATTACATGCGCATCTGTAATGCCGTCAATATCTTTAAGGTAGTCATTTAGTTTTTGAAAATCAGCTGATAGTTTATTTTTATCAGTATCATTTTTATTCTTATATTTATCTTGTTTGCTTTCATTTCCAAATGCTCCGAAGAAGTCCTTGAATTGACCGAGGTCGGTAAAAAATGCATATGTACCCGATCCGTCTTTATTTAAATGAACATCTTCATGTAAATCAAAACAGCCGGTACATAAAAACAAGCTGATTCCGGTTAATATCCAAAGTAAGTTTTTTCTCATGTCAAAATATTTACAAATTTCTTTTTTATATGCAATTTTATCGCTTTTTTTATACTAAATTTTGTTACCAAAAATACGACTAATGGACGAAATATTGGATGAAAAAACGTATGAAGACAGAAGCATAAAATATGCCACATTTTTAGACAGAGTTGCAGCGTTCTTGTTAGACCTTGGTTTGTTGTTACTAATCAGTCGTTTTTTATTAGTAATGATTGATATAAATGTGTGGGATTACTGGTATATCATTATTGCAGCTGTTTTGCTATATTACATTTTTTTACCTTCAAGCGAAATGCAGGCTACGATAGGAATGCGATTGACTAATATCCGGTATGTAAATGATAAAAGGCGAGATATTACAACATTTCCGGCTGCATTTCATTTCTTATTATCTCTGGTACTCTTTCCGGCTTTAATTCAATTATTAAGTCAGCTAAAACCTGTTTTTTACGATAAGCTGGCAAAAGTGCAAATTATAAAAGTGAAGTAAGAATTAAGTTAAGAAATACATTTTAGTCATATTTTAGTATTAAATTAGAAAAGTATAGCGAATACTATCTAAACAATATTATTATAAGTAAATATATTATTTACAATTAACAATAACCTGACTTTTACAAGATTCATTATAACAGAAGTAATTACTTTATCTGCCCGCCTGAAAAAATCTCGATAAAATGCTTATGAAGCAGAGATTTAACTATTTCCATGTCTGTTGGTTGCTGCAGCTCAACTCGCAAAGAAGTAACACCTTTATCGGTAATGCCACAGGGATTGATATAAGCAAAATATGCTAAATCTGTATTTACATTCAAAGCAAAACCATGCATGCTTATCCATCTTGAAGTTTTCACACCGAATGCCGCTATTTTTTTTGGCATTTTATCCGATACTGCATCTACCCAAACACCTGTAAATTGCTCCATACGATATCCTTTAAGACCATAATCTGCAATAGTTCTGATAACAACCTCTTCGAGCTGGCGCATATAGTGTTTTAAGTCAGATGTAAAACATTCTAAATCTAAAATCGGATAACCTGTAATTTGCCCGGGACCATGAAAAGTAGTATCTCCTCCCCTGCCTACGTGATATAATTCAATTCCATTTAGCTCTAGTTGATCATTTCCGAAAAGTACATTTTTTTCATCGGCAGATTTACCTAAGGTAATTACAGGAAAATGTTCGCAAAGCAATAATTTATTTAGCTTCTCATTGGAAATGCCTTGTATTTTGTTGTTGACTAAGTGATTAAAATAATTTTGTTGAATGACCAATGCATCAGCATATCTGATTTTTCCTAAATCAATATACTCTACTTCGACCATAATAATACTAATCCGTATTAGTCGTTAAAATTTGGCTGATGCAAAGCCAGTTGAGATTTCAGTTTATTGATAACATCAATTTCAACAGCGTCAACGCCTTTAATTTCAGACAAGAAGTAAGAAACCCAATCTGTAAGATGAATCAGGTAAAGACTGCGCACTATATCAAAATCTCCTTTAGATGCAATTTCGATAACGGTATCAGAGTATTGCGATACAACGCTTTTTGTAAATTCTATGCGTTCCTGATTGCGTTCATAATCGTTGTTGTTACGTAAAAATAACACAGCTAAATTTTGATTGCGTTCTCTCCACCCTACCAGTTCATTATGGTTCATCTCAGGCACTACATGATGCCAGCATAAAATTTTCGCATTTTCATTCAGCTGCTGACGAAAACGAATAGCTACTCCTTCAAATTTTGCATCGGCATAAATAACCGGAATTTTGCCGTTCAATTTTTCTGCGATGGCTTTAGCATTGGCTTGTATTTCTTGCTGCTCAGTTTCGAGTAAGGTGATAGCCTGTTTCAAATATTCTTTAAAACCGGGTTCGAGCAATCCGAGATGATGGAAAATATATAGCAGTTGAACAAAAGATTGTCCAAATGCAGCTCGTGGCGGCGATCCGCCGTCAATCAGCACGTAATCAATGTCATTGGTTTCTGCATATTCCTGTATCAAACCGCCTGAAGTAATACAAACAATTTGTGCATTCTTTTTAAAAGCCTGCATCAAAGCTGAAAGTGTTTCTTCAGTATTGCCTGAGTAAGATGAAATAACAACTAATGTATTTTCGTTTACATAAGCAGGAATCTGATATTCTTTATTTACCAAAACAGGTACTGCTATATCATCTCTGAGGATATTGGCAATAATAGTACCACCTATACCAGATCCGCCTAATCCCGAAATGAGTATATTTCGTATAGGGAATTTATTTTTTCCAATTTTAGCAGCTTCGCCAATTTGCATAGCACGTTCCAATTGTTGCGGAAACCCTGCTATTAGTTCATCCATTTTCATAGATGCAAATTTAGCAAAAAACTTTGTACAATCTGTATTTGTAAAAATCGTTTAACTTTAAGCATGTCAATTCAAAAAGAAAACGGGCAACGCGGTGAAAACTTGGCGATTGAATATTTAATAAATAACGGATATGAAATCATAGAACGGAACTGGAGATTTAAACGCAGTGAAATTGACATTATAGCCAAAGTTGATAAAATATTAATATTTGTAGAAGTGAAATCCAGAAATGATAATCGCTATGGATTTCCGGAAGAATTTGTAACAGAAAATAAGATACTTAAAATGCAAGAAGCGGCAGAAGCCTATATTGAACAACATAACTGGCATGGCGAACTGCGCTTTGATATTATTGCAGTAGAGAATAAAAATGAAATAAAGCATTTCGAAGATGCTTTTTATTGATCTATTTTCTTACTTAATTATAAAGGGTAAAATAAAAAACGGGTAAACTTTGCGTTCACCCGTCAGACCCTAAAGTCTAGAAACATAAAAACCCTTCACCAAAAGTATTACATTTTTTTATATTCTGCAACTTTTTTTTATAATAAACGAAAATTTAATATTCAAGTTTGTTGATAAAATACTGTACCCACATTATTTCACATTGCATACTAATCAACGAAATGCAAACTGACTAAGCATAAAAAACAAATCATCTTTAAACTCAGTTTCAATACGAGGTATATATTGATAAATTTTACAATCTGTATCTATTGCTAAATTACGGAGTTGTAAATGCTGGTTGACAAATTGCATTTCCAATTCAGGTATCAGATCCTTAAATGTTAGCGCAATATCCATTATGGATTTATTAAAATCTACCATATTATATATACCTACCGGTAATTGTATAAACGGTATTTGCGTAATATAGCGTGCAGCCTTGTCGATATGAATAAATGAACGAACTTGCTGTCCATCGCCATAAATTGATATTTTTTTGAGAAAATTGGCATCAAAACCAAAACGGTTGATAACGGCATCGAAGCGCATACTTTGATTAAAACCATAAGCATTACCCAATCTGATAATATACGTTTGTTTCTTTTTCATCAGTGCTTCTACAAAGCCTTCACCCCTCATTTTTGAAATACCGTAATTAGTTTTAGGATTTAATTTTGTTTGTTCTGAAATAAATTTTCCTTTTTGAGAAGAACCATAAACCGACAAACTGCTGATGTGAATAAACTGCTGTACATCACTATCTTCAACGGCATACGTAAGTTCTGCAACTCCCCAGTGATTGGTTTGCTCAAAAAAATGTGGATCTGCATCTGTAAATGGTGATGCAATTTTAGCTGCCAGATTAAATACAACATCTACACCTTTCAGTTCTTTTCGCAGTTTCCGAGTATCTAATATATCGCCATCAACAAATCTGATATTGTCGCCGCCAATACAAGTACACAAGAAAAAATTATAAACACCTCTGCTTAAATTATCATACACGACTATTTCTTTCACTTTCGGAATCTGTACTAATTTTTTGACTAATTCCGTTCCTAAATATCCTGCGCCTCCGGTAATCAATACTTTCATTGTGCAATATTAATCTTATGAAAAATACATTATAACCTGAGTTCGGGATAGCGTTTCAATTAAAAAATAGTTGATTTTTTATATGGAACCACCTCCTTTTAATTCCTCCTCCTTGTTAATTTGGAGGAAAAAATGAGAAATCAACTATTTTTTTCACCTTAATTTTCTTAACCCGAACTCAGGTTTATAAAAACCAAATGTAACTAAAGTTCATCTGGAAGTGAGTTAAGTTAAGTTCAATTATTCGCTAAGATTAAGCATGGATTTCTTCATTTATCTCGGGTTGAAAAAACCAAAAATGAGTTTGTCCATAGTGCCGTACATCTTTCAAGCACTTATGAGCTGAAAAATTATGTGATGGTGAAGTTTCCAGAATAAATATAGCCTTGGGTTTCAGAAGACCACCGTTAATCACCATATCCGGTATTTCATTGATGCTTTCAAGAGCATAGGGAGGTCCGGCAAAAATAACATCATATTGTTGGCTGCAAGTGCGTATATAGTGCAACGCATCGCCTTTGATAATTTTGTGATTGGGAATTTTTACTTCCTCACTCATTTTTTTGATAAAACCGATACTGATACTACTCATATCTACAGAAGTGATATCCGTACAGCCTCTCGAAAAAAACTCCATATCCAAGCTTCCCGTGCCTGCAAATAAATCAAGAAAACTGACCTTTTCAAAATTGATATGATTTTGCAGAATATTGAATAATGCCGATTTGGCAAAATCCGTGGTAGGACGTGCCGGAATATTTTTTGGCGGATAAAATC
>CAYVGM010000024.1:0-19793 GCA_964451125.1 uncultured Chitinophagales bacterium | reverse complement strand
ATTTTGCCCAACAAAGACTTATTTATTTCCGCTTTCTCAGCAAAGGCATGTCATCCGGAATATCCTAATTCCTATCTTGCTTATTATGGAAATATCCTAACTTCAATAAAACAACAACAACACAAGCAAAGTGGAAACTTGCAGCTTTATCCCAACCCGAACAATGGTATTTTTAGCATGACTTATGAAAATAAAGGTGCATCAGATTTGCACATACATGTACTCGATGTAAGCGGAAAAACAGTGCTGGAAAAACAAGTAGCTCATCAGGATAAATCGGAAATAAAATTGAATTTATCCGGTTTGCAAAAAGGCATTTACTGGATAAAACTAACCGACAGAAATGAATTTTATACGAAAGCTGTGATAATACAATAGTGTATAATGTAGTATAGAAGCTTTTTAGCTATATTTACTCTTTATAACCAATCATGAACTACCCCAAATTTTTTCTCTTACTGTCTTTGAGCCTGTTTTTTAGTTGTAAACGACTCATAAAAAATGACAATGCGACAGTGTCAAATGAAATCGATTCTTTATCGTCAGCAACTACACAACAAGCAAGCAATATTGCCCACAATTCCAACACACAAATTAAAGATGTTCAGGATATGTATGGTTACTGGGTGGGGTATTTCAGGAATGCTAATGATGAAGATTTTGAAAAGAATGTAGCAGCAGATGAAGGTCTTTATTGGGCAAGAGAAAATAAAATCAATATTTCAATTGATGAGATTTCGGGAGATAAAGTCAGTGGGCATAGTGTGGTTGCAGGTAATAATCGCCCGTTTTCAGGAACATTTACAGAAAATAATGGCGCTTATAATTTTCAAGTAGCTGAGCCGGGTGATGATAAGTATGACGGCAAATTTACTTTTATGATAAAGAAAGATGATACCCTGCTGACAGGTACATGGAAAGCTTTTAAAAAAATAAATATTCAGGAAAGGAAATACGAACTCACTAAAAAAATATTTAGCTACAACTCCAATCAGATGCTGGAATATGCCCGTGAATATGGCAACTGGGAAAATTTTAAAAAAATAAAAATTACAGATGCAGATGAGAGAGATGAATATGGTGATTTTTATGAGGAATTTGAAACAGCTACCAATAAAATTTATGAGATAAATGCATCAAATAAATTGCTTACTAAAAAGGATGTTGAAAATCTGAAAAAAGGCGATTTACTGATTATTCGCAATACCATTTACGCTAGACATGGATATTCATTTAAGAACAGACCATTGCGTGTTTTTTTTGATGCACAACCTTGGTATGTACCGGTACATACCGATATTAAAGCCGATTTGACAGCTATTGAAAAGAAAAATATAGAACTCTTACTGCGATATGAAAAGAATGCTAAAGCCTATTATGATTCTTTTGGCAGGGGTTAGTGTGTTGATTTCATGCAGGAATAAATCAGCTAATACCCGGAAAATTGAATTGACAGATGCTGTTCATACCGTTTCTGATAAACACTTTACAACTAAACCAGATACAGAAAAAAAGAAAGACATACCAGAAGATTTTACCATAGTGAATCTGGATAGTTTGCATATAATAAATAAGATGGCATATGCTACAATCGATAATTTTACACATCAGAAATTATATCCTTGTGCAACTTGTTTACTAAGAAATGATGTTTCTTTCGCATTAATGGTAGCTCAACGATTGGCTCAAACCAGCAATTGCAAGTTGGTTATCTTCGATTGTTATCGACCGTATTCCATACAAGTAAAAATGTATGAAATAATAAAAAATCCGGATTATGTGGCACATCCCGGCAATGGGTCAAGTCATAATAAAGGTTGTGCCGTCGATGTTAGTTTGGCTGACAGCAATGGAACGTTATGTGATATGGGAACACCTTTTGACGATTTTAGTCATGACGCATCTTATGCTAATGTATCATTAAATAGTGAAGCCGGAAGAAACAGAAAGATTTTGAGAACTATTATGCAACAAGCTGGATTTAAGCCATATGAAAAGGAATGGTGGCATTTCAATTATGCCAATACAAATTATTCAGTACAAGATTTTACTTAGTCATGCCCAAAATAAAAAATAATCCTTTCCATTTAATCAAACTAATCCTCATCTATGGATTGCTCATGTTTTTCTGTTATTTGATGTTGCTGATTACGCTACAATATATTCCGATTGATTTTAATGCAGCATTTTTGGTTACCAAACAAGATGAAATCATACACATGCACTATCAAGTGGCATTTTTTACGCATGTTTATACGGCTATATTTACACTTTTCTTTGGTATGTTCCAGTTTTCTGATTACTTGAGAAAGAAATATTCTAAGCTACACAGGATATCAGGTGGTATATACATCTTTATCTTACTGGTTTTTTCTGCACCCAGCGGTTTTATTATGGGGCTGTATGGCAATGGAGGCTTGTTTTCTAAAATATCCTTTTGTTTGCAAGCCATTTTATGGTTCACTTTCACATTGCTTGCATTCGTGCATATTCGGAAAAGAAATTATAAAAACCATGAAGTATTTATGATTTTGAGTTATGCACTTACACTTTCTGCGGTCAGCTTAAGATTATTTAAATGGATAATTGTAAATACACTTTACTTACCGCCAATGACAACGTATAAAATAGTTGTTTGGTTAGGCTGGCTGGTCAATGTATTTATAGCTTTGGTGATTATCAAAAGCAAAAATAGACGTGCTAAATGAAATCGTTTTCAAAGAGAAAAATAGTCCATTTTTATTATCCGTAATTTCATCCAATAAAAGTTATTTTAATGGTACTACGATGTCTATTCTTAATAAAATTGCTTTTATTACGTGAATTCAGCAAAGAATTCTTATTTTTAACCAAATACTGTTTTGTATATGTATTCAGTTATAATCGTCGAAGATGAACCGGTTTTTCGGGATATGCTATTGGAAATGCTTCCAAAAGTCAGTTTGCCAATTCGAGTAGTGGCAACTTGTGCTACTTTGCGCCAAGCAAGAGAAGCTATTTTAACATACAATCCGCAAATCTTGTTTTTGGATGTGGAATTGCCCGATGGCAAGAGCATAGAGCTACTGGAAAATCTTGATGAAAGCAACCAAGGTATATTCGAAACTATTTTTGTAACGTCATTTGATAAATATGCAGTAGAGGCCATAAAAAAGAATGCGGTAGATTATATTATGAAGCCGATAGATCTCAAAGGGTTGGAAATTGCTTTGAAAAAAGTGGTAAGACGTATGCAGATATATGCCCAGCTTGAAAAAACAGATGAACTTGAAAAGCAAATAAAGCTTTTAGTATCAAACTCACAGCAAGACAAAAAAATTATGATTGGGACTACAGATGGGACTAGTTTTATCAGAATAGGGGACATCGTAAAATTAGAATCTGACAGTAATTACACAACAATCTATTTAGAAAACAAGAAGAAATATTTAGCATCAAAAACGCTTTCCGTTTTTGAAGAATTATTAGAACCGTATAATTTTTTCAGAATTCACCGTCAGTGGATAATCAATCTGACAAAAATAAACAGCGTAGAAAATACTAATGGTGCTTATACCGCATTGCTTAACGATGGAAGCAAAATTGAAATTTCGAGAAGAAAGAAAAAAGATTTTTTTGAAAAAATAACAGTAAACGAATAATTATGATAATAACGGCTTCTTTATTTCTTTATTTCGGGTTGCGTAAAATATGCACCGCTATAGCTGATTATAGAATAAATGAAAATCAAAATCAGTAAATAAAAAAAGTGATTAGTTGTTTTAGATTTGAAAAAAATAATAAAAACGATTAGCAATATTCCACTCAATATATACTTAACCGTAATGGCAGCTAAATTACCACCTATCATTTTTTTAGCCGGTTTATGATTGCTGATATACACCATTATGCCAAACAACAGGGCAATAAATGCCATGCCTGAAGTTCCAAATAAGATTGTTGTATTATCAGGATGACTGAGTGCATTCCCAAAAATGAGCAGAAATAGGGTAACAGTAAGCCAGATTAAAAACCAAATTTTATACATCGAAAGACTTATTTCATCTTTTTTACTGCCAGCATGACCCGGTAAAAAGCAATTCCCAAACCGATTAGCAGCATGAAAATCAACAAAAATGGAGCTGTATTTATTTTCTTGTCTAAAAAATTGCCTAAGAAAGCAAAAATTCCGATAGTCATAAGCATCTCAAACGTCATACCCGAATAGAGCAGCCATTGATTGGTTTTTTTTATCTCAGCATCAGGCGTTTGTGGTTTGTCCATTTTGTACAGTTGATTGGGTAGCTGATTTTGGTGTTCCCGTTGTATTGGTGAGTGATCCGGAAATTTGAGCTCCTTCTTCCACGATGAGCTTTTTATATTTTACGTCACCTTCAAATTGGGCAGATGATCTGAAAAATAACACGCCACTTACTTCAATATTTCCTTTCAGTTTGCCTTCAATGGTTAAATCAGCGCATTTTATATTGCCCGCTATCTGAGAAGAATTGCCTACAATTACCTTGGCATTACATAAAATATTGCCGTTGATTCTGCCGTCTACGCGCAAATCAGCCTGTGCATTTATATCTCCGATTACCGTTGTGCCTTCGGTTATTCTGTTTGCTACTAATGAATCTCCGTTGCTTTTTATTCCGTTTTTTGAAAACATACGCTTGAATTAATGATTATGGTCTTAATGGTTTATAATGAATGTTTCTTCTGTTTATTCACGTAAGTATTTTCCTGCATCCAGTGGCTGTCCTTTATACCACAACTCCAGTGTACAAGATGCTGTTTTTTTAGTTTTGTCAAACCCTGCTATACCTATAGCATCACCCTTTTGTACAAAATTACCCGTTTTTTTTGAAACTTGAACTAAATTTTTTACTATACAAACCAGTTGATTTTCAGATTGTATGACAATAATGCCTAGTGCAGGCATTTCACTAATGACTATGCCCGAAACCGGAGATAGGACTTGCTCATCTTTTTGAGCTGTCATTTCAATTCCTGTAGATTTTTGTGGATTAAATGCACTTATTATCTTGCCTTTGGTAGGCCGAAACAGAGATAATGTAGAAAGAACCGATTGTTTACTCTCTTGTATGGAAGCATTTAGTGCGGAATTTTGGAGGCCTTTTTCCATTTCCTGAATAAAATGGGCTTCATCCTCCATTTTTATACTGAGTGTGCCGGTATCACTGCTTACCTTGGGTATTTCTTTTTTTACGGCATCAATAACAACTTTGTCATTTAATATATTCTGTAAATTCTTAATGTATTTGTCTCCTGATTGTATGTTACTTTCCAATTGGTCAGCTTTCAGATTCAGGCTTATCAGGTTTTTTCTTCCCGTAGTAGAACCATAGCCCGGTATGTATTGTTTAAGCGGGGTATAGGCTATTAAAAAGAAATTGAGCATAGTAAAAAAGAATAAAAGCAAGCCGACTGCCACAATAATATTAAGCGGTTTCAGAACAAAAACGAACTTTACATCAAAATGATCTTCATCAATCACTTGAAAACGGTACACATTTCCGAGTATCTCTTTTAGTCGCTGCCAGTTCAATTTTTTCAACACAACACGTATTTAAACAAAATTCACTATTGAATATAAAATAATTTTAAGAAATTGCGTTAAAATTAGCGAATTAAAGCGAGCATGCATCCATCCAATCTAAAAAAACTCATACTCTTCCTTGGGGCTGTACTTTTATTGTCTTCAGTTTTTGGTGCACAAAAAAAGAAAAAATCTAAAAGTCAATATGAAAAACCCAATATTATTAAGCGTGCTTGGGGTGATATAACTACACGCAACAACTACTATTTCAATGCCAGCGAACGTTACAAAGAACTGGTGCATAGTTATGAATTTAGCCGAGTAATCAATTATTCCAACCTCTTGCCGTTTTATTATCATGATTCATCCGATTTTTCTGCTTACCAAGGCGACCTGGAAACCATAGAAAAAAAGGTGGGAATAGTTTTGCAGTTGCACGATTACAGTCGCTGGCGCGATAATGCCTATTTACTGCTGGGCAAATCTCAATTTTTGCGTAAGCAGTACGACACTTCACTTACCACTTTTCAGTATATCGTTACCACAATGAAACCCGGTATGATGAATAATAAGCTGGAGTTTTCTAATAAAGACCGATTGAAGTATATCAGAAAGCGTCAAAAAGAACTGGAAAAAGCAGCGGGTAAGAAAAAGCAAATTATAGAGTTTCAATACAAAAAACAACAGGAAGAAGCCAAGGAAAAAGCAGAAGATGCACGCGATAAACAAAAAGCAGCTATTGATAAAAAGAAAAAAGAACTTGAAGAAATTATAAAAGCCAAGAAAAAAATTATTGCCTTACAAAAGAAAGGCAAGAAAATTCCACCCGAATTGATTGCTAAAGCAAAAGGGAAGTCTTCTTCTATGGATACTAGTGTGATGAAAGCGAATACAACGGTGAAAAAATCGGATAAGCCCAATTTTGACCCGAAATTACCTTATGTACTCATGGGTGATCAGTATGTAAAAAATCCTTATTATAAAGACCCTAATGATGATAAACAAATTCAAAGCGGTGCCGATAGTTTAACGTATAAGCAAGAGGCAAAGATGGATAAAATGTCTTTTTGGGAAAAGATAAAACATAAACCATCAAGACCGGATGCAATTGTATGGATGTCTAAAACATTAATACAGCTTCACAATTATGCCGATGCCCGAAGTATGATTGCTTACGGCAAATCGCTGAGAAAACTAACCAAAAAGCAAAGACGCGAATTTCATTTGGTTGAAGCTTATTATTATACCAGCCGAAATGATTATTTGCCGGCAACCGAAAGTTTGGAAAATGCATTGCTTTATATAAAAAAGAAGAAAAATAAAGCCTATTATGAATATCTTCTTGCCCAACTTTATGAAAAAAATAATCAGGCTTTAGATGCTTTGGATTACTACAAAAAAGCATCAAAACATACCAAAGATGATGAACTGCATTTATATGCACATATTCAGCAAGCACGTTTATATGTTGCCCATCCGGAATTAGGCAGCGAAGATGTGCCTAAAATGCTGAATAAACTGGTGAAAAGAAATAAATACAGCGATCAGGCAGATGAAGTATATTTTGCACTTTCCCGCTATTACTATTATGTAAAAGATACATCCGGTGCTATCACAACTTTGTTGAAAGCAATTAAATACAGCAAAGATGATTTGGAACAAAAAGGCAAGTCTTATCTGAAATTAGGTGAAATTTATTACGATAAAGAAGACTATTATACTGCCGCCCGTTATTATGACAGTGCAGTAGCCTATTTACCCAATACGACACCGGACTATGCTGAAATCGTGTCGCGCAGGTCGGTATTGGGCAATTTGGCGCAGTATAAAAAAACGATTAATGAACAAGACAGTCTTCAACGTCTGGGCAAAATGTCGCCGAAAGAATTGGATGAGTATTTGGCGCAGTTAGCGAAACAAGAGAAAAAGAAAAATCGTTTCAGTTCAGACGAGGCTACAAACAACGGAACGACAAATACAGGACTGGCTGCTACATCAGATGTATCAAACGGGTTGTGGTATTTCTATAATCCTGAAGCAAGAAGCAGAGGGTATAATGAGTTTAAGCAGATTTGGGGCGACAGGAAACTCGAAGATTACTGGCGACGAAGTAATAAAAGTTTAACGATTGATGAAAGCCTGCAACAGCTGAATACCAATAATACGGTGGATACTGCTAAAAGTAAAACAAAATCGACAAAAGATGTTACGGCAAACCCGGAAATGCAAATTCCTAAAACTCCGGAAGATTATATGGCTTCGGATAAACTGATTGCTAAGGCATTATTTGGCACCGGCGAGATATTTAAAAACAAACTCAATAATTTACCCAAAGCAAAAGCTGCCTTTGATGAGTTGATCAGTCGTTTTCCGAATAGTGATAATGACGCAAAAGCACACTATTATTTATACTTGATTTACACTGAACAAAATCTGAATGGTTTAGCACAGAAAGAAAAAGATTATATCCTGCAAAATTACCCGATGTCAGAAGTGGCAGAAGTCATCCAAAATATGAATAAACCTAAAACAAAAGGCGAGAGCGAGGAAACTCCGGCTAAGTTTTATGCTTCAACTTACAAATCATTTTTAGATGGCAATTATAATGATGTAATCAAGAATAATTCTTTAGCAAAACTAAAATATCCTTCAGCATTTGAAATTCCACAGTTTGAATTTTTGAATGCCGTATCATTCGGAAAGCTGAAACAATACAATGAATATAAAAAAGCGCTTTCTGAAATTATAGCCAAATATCCTACGGGTGAAGTGAAAGAAAAAGCGCAGACGTATCTTATGACTTATTTGCAAATTGAAAATTCATTAGTCGATACCACTCCGGAAATTGCCGTAAATACTTTACAGACCACTGTAGATTCAAGTGTGTCTTGGGGATACGATACCACAGGATTGATTTTCTTAATTGAACTGAAAGACCCTTATATCCGCATTAATGACGTGATAAAAAATGTGGAAAATTTCAATAACAAGAATTTCAAAGACGATAAAGTAAAAGTGAATACACATTTTATCGGCAATACTGCATTTATACAAATCAAACGCTTTGACGGATTGGCTTTAGCAAAAAAATACTCTACGCTGATACAAGCAAATCCTACATTGATATTAGGACAAGGCAATGAATTTAAAGCAGATTATTATATCGTAGCGCCGTCTAATTTCAGGAAAATCAGCACGATGGATAAACTAAAAAGTTACTCTAAATACTATATCGAAAATTATTAAGCATGAAAGTTTTGCATTGGTTATCATTTCCGAAAAATTGGTTTAAGCTTACAGGTTTATTTTGGCTGTCCATTATTTTATTTTTTGTTTTAGTAAGAGTAGGCGTATTTGGAAAACTACCTGATATATCTGATTTAGATAACCCTACAACTAACGTAGCTTCTGAAATATATTCAGCTGATTCAGTATTAATTGGAAAATATTTTTCCAGCAACAGAAGTAATGTCAATTTTAACGAATTATCACCTTGGATAGAGAAAGCACTCGTTGCCACTGAAGATCAACGCTTTTATGAACATTCAGGAATAGATTATCAGCGTACCGTTTCTGCCTTATTATTTTTAGGGACAAGAGGAGGTGGCAGTACCATCACTCAACAATTATCAAGGTTAATGTTTCATAATCGCTCTGCTAATAAATTTGTAGCCATTTTTCAAAAAGCAAAAGAATATATTATTTCTATCATGTTGGAAAGACGATATACCAAACATGAGATAATGGCTATGTACTTAAACTATGTCGATTTTCTTAATAATGCCGATGGGATTAAAAGTGCAGCTCGTATTTATTTCGGAAAACAACCTAAAGATTTGAATTTAGAAGAGTCGGCAATGTTTGTGGGTATGTTGCAAAATCCGGCATATTTCAATCCCAAAAGATTTGAATTGCGCACTCGTCATCGTCGGGCTACCGTTTTGCGATTAATGGCTGAACAAGGGGTTATTACTCAAGCTCAATTTGATGAATTAAAAGATAAACCTATTGTGCTTAATTTTCATCCGGAGTCGCCAAATGATGGCGTAGCACCATACTTCAGGGCTTCTCTCGCCGAGTGGTTAAAAAAATGGGCTAAAGACAATAAAAAACCGGATGGCACAGAATGGAATATTTACACAGATGGTTTGAAAATATATACCACATTGGATACGCGTATGCAAATGCACGCAGAAAAAGCTGCAATCGATAATATTCGCCGTTTTGGTGTCGGTAATTATAAATCTATTTGGGATAAACCCAAAGGCAGAAGAGCTGTACTGGCTGCCATTAAAAATTCCGCAGATTATGACAAAGTAAAAGATAAATCACAAGAAGAAATTATCAATTATTATAAATCTACCAAAAGGAAAATGACCGTCTTTTCCTACTCAAAGGGAGAGAAAGATACCACGATGTCATTATGGGATTCTATCGTGTATTATAAATGTTTTATGCAAACGGCATTTATTGCTATGGAGACCAATACCGGTTTTGTAAAAGCCTGGGTAGGCGGTCCTGATTTTGAATTTTTTAAATACGACCACGCCAGTCCCAATGTAAAAAGACAAGTGGGTTCTACTTTTAAACCTATTCAGTATGCATTAGCTGTAGATAATGGTTGGTCGCCGTGTATGGTGATTCCTACAGGAACAATTACTATTCGTTATCATGGCACAGTATGGACACCTCGAGGAAGTGGAAGTCCGGGAAATATGCGATCTTGTTTGGCTAGATCAGTTAATACGGCAGCAGCGTATATGATGAAAAATTTCGGACCTGAAGCCTTGGTTGATTTGGCATATAAAATGGGGGTTACGACTAAATTACCTGTCGTGCCATCCATTTGCCTCGGTTCTGCAGATTTATCACTGTATGAAATGTTAGCCGTTTATTCCACTTTTCCTAACGCAGGCATCAGTACCAAGCCTCAATTTTTAATGCGTATTGAAGATAAGGATGGAAACATCATACAAAGTTTTACCCCGGATATGAAAGAAGTATTGAATGACAATACCGCTTATAAAATGTGCCAGATTATGAAAGGACCGGTAAATGCCGGTGGTACTGCAGCCAGACTGCAAGGATATGGCATTGGTGTAAAAGACATGGCAGGAAAAACAGGTACAACCAACGGAAATACAGATGCATGGTTTATTGGTTATACGCCTCAGTTGATTGCAGGGGTATGGGTAGGATATGATGATCCTATTTTAAAAGCAGGACAAGGTAATCATACGGCAGCTCCCGCTTGGGGCAGGTTTATGAGCTATGTTTATAATGATTCTAAATTGAAATTAGATAAGAGTATGAAGTTTTTTGAACCGCAAGATAAAGAACTGCTGAAAGATATTTGCGATGAAGGTGAAGAGTTACTTATCGGTTCAGATGGTGGCAGCTATGGTGAAATAGATGAAGTCATGGAAGATAAATCTGAATATGATTTTGGAAATTAATAACCTAAAGTCAAATCAAACAAGATGTATTTCAATTTACCAAGATTCAAGAAATAAAATAATCGTATTATTGCACAAAAATAAAAAGGCATGAAATTTTTTATAGATACAGCAAATTTAGAACAAATAAAAGAGGGCGTGTCTTTGGGTATTTTAGATGGATGCACCACTAATCCGTCACTAATGGCAAAAGAAGGAATTACCGGAGAAGAAAATGTACTTGCTCATTACAGAAAAATATGTGAGCTGGTAGATGGTGATGTAAGTGCAGAAGTAATATCTACGGATTATGAAGGCATGATTGCTGAAGGAAAAAAACTGGCTGCTTTGCACAAAAATATTGTAGTGAAAGTTCCCATGATAAAAGATGGCATAAAAGCAATCCGGTATTTTTCAGATAATGGCATAAAAACAAATTGTACCTTGGTATTTAGTCCGGGGCAGGCATTATTGGCTGCTAAAGCCGGAGCTACCTATTTGAGTCCGTTTATTGGCAGAATAGATGATATGAATATAGATGGTATGGATTTGATTTATCAGATTCGTCGCATTTATGACAATTACAATTTTGAAACACAAATTCTGGCAGCTTCTATTCGCAATGCATTGCATATTGTGAAATGTGCTGAAATTGGCGCAGATGTAGTCACTTGTCCGCTTAGTTCTATATTAGGCTTATTCAATCATCCACTAACAGAGAAAGGCTTAGCCCAGTTTCTGGCTGACCATGCTAAAGCAAATGCTAAATAAGAATGAAAAAGATTGTTTATTTTCTCCTTTCTTTCTTGTTGTTTGCATGTAACAGCAATCAGCAGGATGTTCAAAAAGCATATCAAAGTGGTTATAACGATGGCTATACTGCGGCATCAACACATCAAGAACAATCAACTTCGCCTGCATTAAATCAAAATAATCATCAGCAAGTTGAAAATAATGAATCTGAAACAAATGAAAATCCTGCCGGCGAACAAACGATTCCCCAAAAAGTATATACCACGCTAAATTATATCAAACAGCACCACACTGCGCCGGATGGCTTTGTTGGCGGACGAAAATTTGGGAATTACGAAAACTTGCTCCCTAAAAAAGATGCTGCAGGCAATAGCATTTCATATCAGGAATGGGATGTAAATGCAAAAGTTGAAGGTAAAAACAGAGGAACACAGCGTTTGGTTACCGGCAGTGATGGCAGGGCATGGTACACCGCAGACCATTATAAATCATTTACTGAAGTAAAATGACCAGATTAGAAACACATTATATTACAGTAGCCAATGCATATATTGGCATTATAGACGGAAACGCTTGCACGACCTTAGATGCATTTTATAAAGAGATAAAGACAGCTTTACAATTTCCGAATTACTTTGGAAATAATTTGGATGCACTGGATGAATGTCTGAATGATTTAAGTGGTATTGAAGAAGAATATATCATATTGCTGATACTAAATTATGCCGGTTTTTTAGCAGAAGAAGAATCTAAAAAACAAATTGTAGCAGATATTATTGCAAATGCCGAGGCTGAGAATAAGTCTTTCAGTGTATATTACAGCAATTAAGCATTCGGCAGTTTGGATAAAAAGTATATTTTTTTCCAATGTGCAATCAGAAATAACAACAATCCACTTACGCCTCTGCACTCAAATCACAGAATTCAAAAGCAGAGCCATCGAATAAACCTTTATCACTTAGTTTTAATTGTGGTATTACTAATAATGCCATAAAGGATAAGGACATGAACGGGGAATGTAAGGTACAACCCATTTCTTTTGCAGTGCTGACCAAATGAGTATATTGTTCCGCTACAGATTCACAACTTTCAGTATTCATTAATCCGGCAACAGGCAATCGCAAAATATGGATGTTCATCCCATCGGCAATTGACAGACCACCTTGTTCTTTTATTATCGCATTTGCAGCATGACACATACTTTCATCATCAACACCAACCACAATGATATTATGGGAATCATGAGCCACAGATGAGGCTATTGCACCGGTTTTTAAGCCAAAGTTTTTTATAAAAGCTATTGCAACAGGAGCATCATAATAACGATTGACGACCGCTATCTTCAAAATATCATCTTCAAGATTGGAGTAAGCATGACCTTGTTCATCTGATTTTACATTTCCGATATAAGTTTGTGTAATCAGCTGACCATCTAATACTTCAATTACTTTGATTTTATCACTGGTCAATTGTATTTCAAAGTCAGAAGGCAGCTTAGGATGTGTAGAAAAATTGTTTATACTATTTTCTGCTGTTGTAGTAATCTGGCTGATACCATCTTTGGCAACTAACAGCCCATCAATGTAAGTTGCCAGTACATCAAAATCTGTCAAATTATTAATAATGATGAAATCTGCAGGGTCATTTTCTTGCAATAATCCTACCTCTAATTTATAGTGCAAAACAGGATTGATACAAGCGGCTTGTAATATATTAAAAATATCTATCCCTTTTGCAATTGCACGTTTTACCAGCAAATTGATATGCCCAAGCAATAAATCATCAGGATGCTTGTCGTCAGAACAAAACATTATATCATTCGGATATTCGTGCAGCAAATCAATTAGTGCATCAAAATTTTTAGCCGCACTTCCTTCCCGAATCAGGACTTTCATGCCATGTTTTAATTTGAATTTAGCTTCATCATAAGTGAAACATTCATGGTCTGTAGAAATTCCGGCATTTATATATTGAACAGCATTTTCGCCAGTTAATCCCGGAGCATGTCCGTCAACAGGTTTATTGTGCTTTTTTGCAACATCAATCTTGTCCATTACCATCTTTTCCCGCAACAAAACACCTGGATAATTCATCATTTCTGCCAGGTATTTTATTTCATCTAATGCCATTAGTTCGTCAATATCGTCAGCAGTTAATACAGCACCTGCAGTTTCAAAAGTGGTGGCAGGCACACAGGAAGGTGCGCCAAAATTAAATTTCAGCGGAGATTTTTTTGCATTATCCAACATGTAATATACGCCTGTTTTTCCAAGTACGTTGGCAATTTCGTGAGGATCGGATACGGTGGCTATTGTACCGTGTATTACAGCTTGCTTAGCAAATTCTGTTGGTACCAGCATAGAACTTTCAATATGGATATGTGCATCAATAAATCCGGGTAAAATAAATTGGTTAAGTATTTTGTTAATTTTTTTTACAGCATGAATACGTCCTCCCTCTATTATAATTTCTGCCGGAAAAATTTCGCGATGTTGAATGTCAACATAGTTTGCTAAAATAGTAGAAGGGCCAAGCATTTATAAATTTAATAAACTTTCTGGAAAACAGGTATGCTGAATTGTCAAACTAAAGATTATGTCAAGCAAGTTCTTATTTGTTTGTTATGCTTTTATGCTTCATTAGTGAATTTTATTTCAATTAGTTAACATCCACCACTCTCGTTTTTGAAAGCGAATCATGCCAAAATACTCGGTCTTGAAACAGAAAACTTATGGGATCAAACGGGATAAAACGACATATTGTACGTAAAGCAATTCTAGGAAGTGTCGGTTTTTCTCCATTTAAATCAACAACTTTTGTTTTTGTAACAAATTTTCCAATCGTCTGCCCGAAGGCAGCTTCCATAAAGAAGAAATAGGTATAAAATAGCAGATAAATTTGAAATACATTTCCCAGAATTTGGATGCCAAATGATTGAAATATTATCAGGATAAGTGCGATACTCAATGAATCAGTCAAGTAATTGAATACCCGTTTGTTAACGGGAACAGGCTCCGGCAATCTTGTTTCTTTAAAATTAAGCAAGTCGCTGTCTAAGTCTAATTCATATTCTACCGGCTCCATTTTAAATGCTGTATCATCAAATACCGTTTTACAATTCATACAGCGAAATTGTGAACGTGAAAATTGTTCATAAGAACCGCTTCCACAACTTGGGCATATAATTTTATTCATTGAGCTATCCATCTAAATGAGTTAAAAATGTTAAGGTGTCAATATTATCAGCATAATCAGCAAGTTCAGGCAACTGACTTTTGCCAAATGCCAGATAATCTTTTCCTATAATGCACTGAATTTGTGCTTCGTGTTTGTTGATATATGCATATACTTCATTAATATCATCATAATAAGTATAATGAAGGCAAGATACCGGCGAATACAAGCTGTCGTTTTCCGTCATATTGACAAAGTCAATATCAATCATCGGAGTTTGTTTCATCAGATAAATGGTTCGCTGATAATCCAGATTATTGCGATAAGAATTGTGATTCATCAATACATCTTTGAAAGCCTGCCAGGCTTTTATCAGTGAAGTGAAATCATAATTTTTTGGCACGAATAACAAAGAAACATTCCGACAACCTAATCCAAAATATGAGAAGACATCTTTACCCAGATTAAACAAATTTTCTTCTGTTTCTGTTTCCGTTAAAATTGCAATTCCATTACGGTGACTACGAATAATATGTTGGTATTTTTTGAAATAAGTTCTGAAATGTGCGGCTGTTTGGTTGGTGCCGGTTGCGATAATTGCATCAAAATTTTCCAGCTTGTTTACTATATTTATTAAAGGAGCAAACAAAGGCTGGATATCAATCAGTTTTTGCAAAATGAACAATGGGAGCTCTTTGTCTTTGTCTGATAACTTGATTTGTGCAGTATATCCGCAAATTAAAACTGACAAAATATCGTGAAAACTTACCAGCGGTAAATTTCCGGCACATACAATTCCCACTATTTTAGTTGGCAATTTGTCATCATATAATAGAGGATAACTTTTTACCCAGTTTTGTAGTTTATTTACATTTAAATATGCATTTGCTATAGTTTGGAGCTGCATTTTGCAACTTTCTTCCGTAAACCAGTTGTTGTATAAATAAGCCCGTTGAATTGCATTTTTCAACTCCTTATCATCTGACAAAATGTACTTACCTAATAGCTCAAATGCTGCTAAACGTTCATTTAAATGCATAAAAATTCAATTTCCGGAACTAATTTAAAAAATACAAAGTTAATACTATTGTAAAAATAGTTGCATAACTCCTAATGTGCAAATCTCTATATTTGTAATTAAATTTCATTACTATGGCAATTCGAATAACAGATGAATGTATTAACTGCGGAGCTTGTGAGCCGGAATGTCCGAATAATGCAATCTATGAAGGTGGTATAGAATGGCGCATTGCAGACGGAAATACTGTTAAGGGAAATTATACACTGATGGATGGGAGAGTAGTTGATGCTGATGCGAAGCAATATCCAGTTTCTATGGATTTGTATTTTATTGTATCCGATAAGTGTACGGAATGTAAGGGATTTCATGAAGAGCCACAATGTGCGGCAGTTTGTCCGGTTGATTGTTGTATTCCGGATGAAAACCACGTAGAAACTGAAGCAGATCTTTTGGCAAAAAAAGAAAAATTACACTTATAGCAGTGCTATATAAAATAAAAAAAGGCTGCCCACTCGGACAGCCTTTTTTTATTGCTTTTATTTAACCATTAAAATTGGAAATCTGCATCAGAAAATGTCATGCCTGTTTTCAGGTTTTTAAACTCATAGGTTTCATAGACCCCTTTCTCATCTTCCATTCTGTGAAAAAGAGGAAGATTAGTGGCTTTGTCAAAATAAATGGTCGTTACTTTAGCATACGAAGATGGTATTTTTAGTTTTTGCCCGGGTTTTACATCATCACCTATGTCATTCAGTTCTTTTATTTTGTATTCTGAAATAGCCAAATCAGATCCGATTTGCCAAACCGAAGTTTGACCAGGTTTTACCGTATAGTCTATTATTTTATAGTCAGGGTCTGAGATAACTACTTTTAAGCATTCTTTATTGTCATACATTACAGTGCCGGCAAGCTTTACATATTTACTTAAATCTTGTCCTTTGCGCTGAGCCAGACTTTTTTCTAAGATCATTTTTATACGTCCAAAGCCTGCACGAGTAATAGGATTATGTACGCCCTTCATCAAAAGCTTATTCGTTGGACTTAAACTCAGTGAAAGTCCTTTTTTTACTTTTACATCTTTTGATTTTGAAGCATCATAACTAAGTTTTGCTGATTGAGGCTCATGAGCATTGGCAAATATTTTTAATGGGCTGGCCACAACTTTGAATTCCACATCGCTTTTAGAATATGTACCATCATCCATGCGTTCTGAGGCATAGAAATGATAGGTCATTGTTTTCACATTGGCCATAGCCGTAAAGCTCTTCTGAATCAAATCGTTGATGTTTGCACTTGCATTTTGTGCGTTACTCTTCCAAGCAAACAAGCCGGTAAAGAGAAGAAAAAGTAAATGTTTTTTGTACATGTTTAATTGTTTAACTGAATAAAGATAAGTTTTTGTAAGCATAAACAAAAACTTTGCCAAAAAAAGCTATATAAATTTGAGATAAAAAGTATGATATGCTATTCAAAGTCTTTATACAACAAGTATTTCTTGCGTATTAGCTTAAATTTTTTGAGTTTTGTTTGCCAGCTTGCTTTTATTGCTTTCTCATTTATACCTTTTTCTAATTGTTGCTGAAAAGTAGTATTGCCCATCAGTTTATTAAAAAAAGAATTCAAGAATTTCTTTTTATCCGGCATCTGGTTATAGGCTTGCAGTAAGTAACGCAATGTAAATTTTTGATTGCGTAGGCTGTCTAATGCAATTTCACTTAAGTCATACCCATAACAAAGCTTATTCATTAATGGAGGTGATTTTGCGCCCTCGCGACTTTGTGGAGTAAACTGATATGGCATATCAGATGAAAATAAATCACTGCCATAAATCTGAAATGGTTTATCAGTGCCTCTGCCCAAACTGATTTTATCCGTACCTTCAAACAGGCATAAACTCGGATATAAATAAATTGCCGTCATATTGGGTAGGTTAGGCGAAGGTTTGATGGGTAAAGTATAGAATGTAGTGTGATCGTAATTTTTGCAAGAAATGACAGTCAGCTTACAGACTACTTTTTTGGCGAGCCATTTTTCACCGTTTAACATGCGGGCATATTCACCTATGCTCATACCGTAAACGATAGGAATTTGTTGCATGCCTACAAATGAACGAAATTGTGTATCTAATACCGGACCATCTATATAATGTCCGTTGGGATTAGGTCTGTCGAGTACAAGTAATGGTTTATTGTTTTCGGCACAAGCCTCCATGACGTACTGCAAAGTAGATATATACGTATAAAAGCGGACGCCTACATCCTGGATATCAAAAACTACAATATCCAAATCTTTAAGCTGGTTAGGTTTGGGTTTCTTGTTATCACCGTAAAGTGATATAAGCGGAATTCCCGTTTTTTTATCGGTGCCGTTATCCACATGCTCTCCGGCATCTGCCGTTCCTCTGAATCCATGCTCTGGAGCAAATACTGTTTTTATCTGTATGCCTAATGAAATTAAAGAATCAATAAGATGCGTATTTCCAATAACAGAAGTTTGGTTGACAACCAGACCTACTCTCTTGTTTTTTAAATAGGGAAGGTAATCCGCAGTACGTTGTGCGCCCGTAATAACGTCAGCTGCATTGGATATGGGAATCATGCAACAAAATAAAATAAACAACATAAATTGTTTCATGCTGTAAAAGTATCAAATATTGTGCTAAATAAAATGCAGATTTTATAAGGCTGAATAGTAGGCTAATGCTGCACGAATCATTTCTTTCTCCACTTCAATATCATACAGACAATTTCCTATCTCATTAATCAAAGCCATTTTAATTTTATGCTGTTCATTTTTTTTGTCTGTTAAAAGTAGCTTGTATAATGTATCAAAGTCAAAATCTGAAATGTTTTGCTTTGGAAAAAGCTTCAGTAAGACAGCTTTTATCTCATTCAATTCGCTACTTCTCAACCCACATAGCTGAGTGGCAATCCAGGATTCAGTAATCATGCCAATCACAATTGCTTCTCCATGTAAAAGTGGGTTATTGGTCTTTTCCAATGAATAAGATTCAATAGCATGTCCGATTGTATGTCCAAAGTTCAGTATTTTTCGCACTCCTTTTTCAAAAGGATCAGCTTCAACCACTTCCTTTTTTATCATTAATGATTGAAAAACAATTTTATCTATTTCACAATTGAAAATGTCGATAGCACTAAAGTTTTCCCACTGGGATTTACTTCTTATAAGTGCATGTTTAAGAATTTCAGCCCATCCGTTTACATATTGTCTTTGTGGCAGCGTTTGGAAAAAAGAGGATGATATGATAACGAGTTGAGGATTATTAAACAGACCGATTAAGTTTTTTCCATAATTCAGATCTATACCCAGTTTTCCGCCAATAGATGAATCTACCTGAGATAATAATGTGGTAGGTATGTTTATAAAATCAATTCCGCGCTTATAGCAAGAAGCGGCAAAACCACCCATGTCACCAATTACACCACCACCTAAATTTATGAGTACAGATTTTCTGTCTGCATTAGTTTGATTCAGTTTTTCCCAAATTGATGAGCAAGTCACTAAGTTTTTATTAGATTCACCGCTATTAGTTTTAATTTCTGTAAAGTTTGAAATCTTATCTTGTATTAAAGGTAAGCACAGAGCAGAAGTATTTTCATCAATTAA
Source organism: uncultured Chitinophagales bacterium (assembly GCA_964451125.1). Taxonomy (GTDB): domain Bacteria; phylum Bacteroidota; class Bacteroidia; order Chitinophagales; family JADIYW01; genus JADJSS01. Next base: position 241 of record CAYVGM010000024.1, on the reverse strand, counting down.
TATATAGATACCGGAATATTTTTTTTCAGCTAAAAACTCAGAAAGCACTATGCAATCTTTATCAAATTGAATGTCATAATCATGAAGTTGTAATTGTCGCATGATGCAAAATAAGCAAAGCTCTTCTTATTTTCAACCATCAGCTATTATGTAAGTACTATTTTTTACTACAACAAAAGTGCCGTCTAACCAAAGGCTAAACGGCACAATTCTATGTTATTTATCAATTCGCTTATTAATT
>CAYVGM010000023.1:14760-19829 GCA_964451125.1 uncultured Chitinophagales bacterium | reverse complement strand
AATGGCAGCTGTATGATAAATTTTGTTCCTTCTTTCCATTTGCTTTCTACTCGTATTTTCCCGTCCAGTTTATCAACTATTGATTTTACATAACTCAAGCCCAAACCGAAGCCTTTGGTATCGTGTACATTTCCTGTGCTCACCCGATAGAACTTTTCAAAAATGCGCTCTAAATCTTCTTTTTTTATTCCGATTCCATTATCACAAACCTCAATTTGTATGCCATAAGGAACATTGAGTGTTTTAATTTTTATCAGCGGTTCTTTATCGTTATATTTTATTGCGTTGTCTATCAGGTTGTTTATCATGTTTGTGAAATGCATTTCATCCACTTTTACTATTGTTTGCAAGGCATCTAAATGCAATTCTATTTTGCCACCCAATTCTTCCAGTCGAAGTTGCGAACGTTTAGCTGTCGTAGTGATTAATTGATGTATGTCAGCATCGTCCAAATTAAGCTGTAATTCATCTTTTTCCAATCGTGCCAATTGAAGCACTTGTTCTACGTGATTATACAAGCGTTTGTTTTCTTCAAAAATAATTCCTGCATATTTAGATCTGTTTTCTTCAGAAGCCGAAATGGAAGTGTCCCGCAACATCTCACTGGCAATAGAAATTGTGGCTATCGGTGTCTTTAATTCGTGTGTCATGTTGTTGATGAAATCCGTTTTCATGTCTGATAATTTCTTTTGCTTAAAGATGATTTTGAAGGCTAAAAAGAAAGCTGCCACTATCATTAAATAAAAGAACGCAGATGACAAAATCAGAGGTGACATAGAAGTGTACAGAAATTTCTTTCTGTCCGGAAAAAATAGTTTCAATGTCTTACCGGCATCAATCATGCTTCGGCGGAACAAATCAATAGAATAATCAGATTTAAACAACTCTGACATGGGAGTTCCTTTAGACAACAAAACAAAATTATTCGGTGCATATTCGGTTACTCCATAGTAATATTTTGTTTTAATGCCTTGAGCTTTTAATTCGTCCGTAATTATCGTTTTTAAACGAGCTGTATCTATCAACTCATTTATTGGCTGAAGGCTTGTCATTTGTTGCAACATGAGTGCCTGCAAGTTGTCGAGTTCAGTGTATGATTCATCTTGTGTTTGAGCAAAACCCGGGTAATTCATGTGCATATGACCTCCGGAAAAAGGCATAATATCTGACTTGACTTTATAGCTGCCTTCTCTGCCGGAAGTATCCGACCAGTTCAGGACAATATCTCCGTTTTCATTTGTACTGATTGAACCTTGATAAGAGCGTTTCAAATAAGCAGATACCAAGGGCTTGTAATTGATGTCTTCTATCTTGGTAGAAATATTATTGAGTGAAGTATAGACTGCCTTATCAAACTCCTGTTCTCTGGATTTTACCGCACTTTTTAACCAAAAAATCTGAACTGTCCCAATACCGAGCAAACCTAAAAAGAGGAGTACAGCTATAACTAAAAGTAAATTTCTATTCACAACTTAAATTTACAACAGACAAACATCTTAAAATGTTAACAATTCTTAATTGATTGATTTTTAATTACATAGCATTGTAAATCACAATTTTATGTAACAGCGAAATACATATTTAAATGAAAGGAAGTCCTTTTGTGTTTTTCGGTACTGAATTTTTAAATGGCTATTTTTTCAATAAAACTGCTGTCCACTTTTACGGTGGCATTTAGCTTGTATAGAATGGCATACATACCATAGAAAGCCCGATGCAGATAAATGGCATGTTGCGATCCGCGTATGGCATCGGGTTTTCTGAATTCTTTATTTAAAAAGATTTCTTCGCCTTGTGCCTGAAGTTTTTCGTAAAAATTTTTATCGCCGAAATAAAAGGATTCAAATTTTGTTGGATAGGTTATCAATGCAATTGCCTTTTTGGCAGTTTCTAAAAACAAGGTATATTTTTCGGGATTGTCATTGGGTCGCAATACATCGAGATGAGATAAAATCTGATTGAGTTTGTTTTTGTCTTGCACATATTTTTCATTCGCCAGAGCAAAATAATTTTGATAAAATTCGTTGGAAATGCTTTTTACACAACCAAAATCCAATACGATAAGTTGAGCATCTTCGCTTACCAAAAAATTGCCCGGATGCGGATCGGCATGAAATTGATGTAAGTAGTGAATCTGATAAAAGAGAAAATCGAGTAGTGCTTGCCCTACTTTATTTTTTTTATCTTGATTGGTTTCTTTTTCCAAAAATTGTTGCAATGGCATACCATTCATCCATTGCATCGTCAAGATTTTCTTGGAGGAATATTCGGGATAATATTTTGGAATAATTAGGTTGGGAATGTGCTTGACTTTCTCAGCTATGAAAACGGCATTGTGCAATTCTTTTTCATAATCGCATTCTTCATTGAGTCGCTCTTCAAATTCGTCAAAATAGGGTTGTACTTCTTTTTCTTTTATACCAATCACTCTGAGAAAAATGGGTTTCACTAAATTAATATCAGAGTGAATGCTTTCTGCCACTCCCGGATATTGCAACTTTACGGCAAATTGCAATCCGTCTTTCTCTGCCTTGTGTACTTGTCCTATCGAGGCTGAATGCACAGCTACGGGATTAAATTTATCAAAAATTTCCTGTGGTGTTTTGCCGATATATTTTTTAAACGTGTTGACTACTAACGGCGCACTCAAAGCCATCGCGCTGTTTTGCGCCTGTGCAAATTTTTCTGCATATTGTTTGGGCAAAAAGCCGTTATCCATGCTTATCATTTGCGCAATTTTCAGTGCACTGCCTTTCAATTGACTCATTAGCTTAAATAATTCATCCGCATTTTTTTCGTTCAATGCCTGTTCATCTATTTGGTCATTCACTACTTTCTGAGCCGCATGTTTAATATAGTTGGCTCCTACTTTAAAAGTAGTTTTAAAAACACGACCTGCACGCTGCACTTTTGATGTGGGGAGTTTATCCTGAAATTCTTTTTTGTCATCTGCCATAATTCAAATTAGCTTATCTCCATTTTATAAATTGTTGTATCAAATCAAAGCCGGAATCCAGTGCGTTTGGCGACAATAAATCTACCGTGAAATGCACTGATTTTTCTATATACACATCTGTCCTTTCTTTGAATGCTGATTGGTCACGCTGCCAGAAATTTACTACAGACAACAACATATTCCACAAGGCATCTTTATAATAAGAGGAGAGATAAAGCCGGGACTGAATTTCACCTGTATTGCTGCCTTCCCAAATCAGTTGTTCAAAATATTGTTGTGTATCTGCTTTTACAACATTCATGCAAGTCAATCTGTTGCTGCTTATTGCCGATGAAAATAAATTTTCATTTTCCTGTAAAGTTTGAATAAAGGTAAAGACGAAGGAGAGCAGTTTTTCTCTCACCGTGTATGTCAGATATTGCTCATCTTTTTCACATATTTCCAGTGTATGATGCAGTGCAGCGTGCCAGTCAGGCTTCAAAATAGTATTGTCCATGCCGAAGTTCAAAATTAGTTGTATAAATCATTTATCTTTGTTACAAATTGTTAATGTAATGCAAGAAATTGAGCGACTGCGTAGCGAATTCCTGAAATATTTAGAGCAAGAATCATTTCGAAATGAACCTCATAACCTGTATGAGCCGAATAATTATTTTTTGCAAATAGGCGGAAAAAGGCTGCGTCCGGTTTTGTTATTGCTAACTACCGAGCTTTTTGGAGGCGATGTAAATGAGGCTTTACCGGCTTCGCTGGCAGTAGAATATTTTCACAATTTCACTTTGATACATGATGATGTAATGGATAATGCGCCTTTGCGCAGAAATTTTGAAACTATACATAAAAAATATAATCTGAATACAGCAATACTTAGTGGCGATGTCTTGTTTGTAAAAGCCTGCGAATATTTGGGCAAAGTAAATCAGAAATATTTTAAAACAGTATATGATGTATATATAAAAACTGCCATTGAAGTTTGCGAAGGACAACAGTATGATGTGGATTTTGAAACGCAGTCCGCGGTAACACATGCTGACTATATAGAAATGATACGACTGAAAACATCAGTTTTGTTGGCTGCCAGTATGCAGATAGGTGCGATACTTGGCGGTGCTGAACATAAGGATGCTGAAGCGATATATCACTACGCAGAAAATTTGGGTATTGCCTTTCAGATACAGGATGATATACTCGATGTATATGGTGATGAAAAACTAGTGGGTAAACAACCCGGTGGCGATATCTTGCAAAACAAAAAAACCTTGCTGATGATTGAGGCATTAAAGCGTAGTCAGTCGGCAGGTGACACAAGTTTGGAAAATATATTAGCACAAAAAGGATTGGACAATAATGAGAAAATCTATCAGGTGAAAATGATATTTGACCAATACGATATCAAAGCGTATGGGTTGAGCATTCGGGATTATTATATAGAACAAGCGCTTTCAGCGTTAGCGCGCATCGATTTATCTACAGATAAAAAAGAAGTCTTGTTTCAATTGGTCAATTTATTAGTAAAGAGAGATTTTTAAAAGTAAAACGCGGGGTGTGTTACGATTATCGTGGCACACCTGCTAACATTGAAACGAGATTATTTTAGCTAACCCACTATAATTGTGTCACGATTATCGTGCCACAAGAGTTAAAGCACCTCAGCCAATACAAAGAAACTGCCGGTTACCAGTATTAAATCGCTTTCTTTTGCAGTAGCTTTAGCAGCAACTAATGCCAATTTCGGATGAGCATAAATTTCACCTTTTAATGAAAATATTTTTGCTTTCTCAGCTAAGAGAGTTACTTCTAATTTTCTGGGTACAGGCGGCTCGGTAAAATAGTAATGGGCGTTTTGGGGTAATAATTTTAGAATAGCGTCAACATCTTTATCTTTAACTGCACCATAAACAATATGCAATTGCTTATACTTTTCATATTGCAATTGTTCCAGCATTTTTTTTACACCGTCTTCATTGTGTGCCACATCTGCAATAATTTTTGGCGTATGTGATAAAGTTTGCCAGCGTCCTTGAAATTGTGTATTGGTCATGCAATGCAAAAAACCAGCTGCATTTTTCTTAGCATTTAATTGCATGATTTTTTCATTTTCCAAGACTTGCAA
>CAYVGM010000023.1:9479-14660 GCA_964451125.1 uncultured Chitinophagales bacterium | reverse complement strand
CCGTTTTCCTGCATCACCGAAGCCAGCAAATGCGAGCAACTGCCTTTGCCGTTAGTGCCTGCTATATGGATAGTTTTTATTTTGTCTTGTGGATGATCTAAAGCTGCACACAACAACAGGGTATTTGTCAAATCTTTTTTGATGGCAGCATCACCGATGCGCGAAAACATGGGCAACTGCTCGTACAGATAGTTTATTGTTTCTTCGTAATTCAAACTTAATAGTTGCGTTCTGTTATATAGTTGATTAAATCCATGAGGCTTTGTCTTGCCGTATTTTCTTTCATAGTAAGCATAATGTCAAATGCCTTTTGTTTGTATTCGAGCATTTTCTTTTCCGTGTAGGCTATGCCGCCATATGTATTTATAAAACGTATCAACTCATTCACTTTTGCTTTGTCTTCATTGTGATTTTTCACCACGTTAATAATCCATTTTTTGTCTTTTGCAGAGCAATTATTCAGGGTGTAAATGAGTGGCAGCGTCATCTTCCGTTCTTTAATATCGATACCTCTCGGCTTGCCGATATCTGCCTCGCCAAAATCAAATAAATCATCTTTAATTTGAAAGGCCATGCCGATATACTCGCCCATCAAACTCATTTGTCGCAATATCTGTTCATCTTCGGTTGCCGAAGCCGCACCTACTTCACAAGCGGATGAAATCAGAGATGCAGTTTTATTGCGGATGATTTCATAATAAACATCTTCGGTAATATCTAAGCGACGGGCTTTTTCCATTTGCAAAAGCTCGCCTTCGCTCATTTTTTTTACGGCATTGGAAGTAATATGCAGGAGCTTGTAATTTTTAGAATCTAATGCCAATAGTAATCCTTTCGACAAAAAATAATCGCCCACCAAAACGGCAATTTTATTTTTCCATAGTGCATTAACAGAAAAAAATCCGCGTCGTTCATACGCATCATCCACCACATCATCATGTACCAATGTCGCAGTGTGTAGCAGTTCTACCAAAGATGCGCCGATATATGTATTCTCCGTTACTCCGCCACACATCTGTGCCGTAAGAAAAATGAACATCGGCCGAATTTGTTTTCCTTTTCGCTGGTAGATATAATAATTTACTTTGTCGAGCAACGGAACATGACTGCGCAAGTCATCCCTGAATTTTTTTTCAAACAATTCCAGTTCCTTTTCTATAGGCTGTTTTATTTTGTCAACAACACTGCTCAAGTTTTAAATTTTGCTTAAAGGTAAATATATTTACCAATTCGACTAAATAAGCAAGATGAAAAAAACACAAAATATAAAGATCAAGGGACTGCACCAAAGACCAATTACATTAGATATTTTCAGTCCTGACAATGTGGATAAATCGCCTTTAGTTTTATTTATTCACGGGTTTAAAGGGTTTAAAGACTGGGGGCATTTTAATCTTATTGCAGAAGCTTTTGTAAGTGCGGGGTTTAGTTTTGCCAAATTCAACTTTTCTCATAATGGAACCACACCTGATGCACTTCAGGATTTTGCCGATTTGGAAGCATTTGGTCAGAATAATTTTTCTATGGAGTTGGATGAAGCGAAATTAGTTATAAATTATTTAGAACAACATGCTGATGAATATGACTTTAATTTTAAAAAATTATACTTGATAGGGCATAGTCGAGGAGGAGGCATTGCGGTGCTGACTGCGTTTGAAGATAAGCGTGTCCGAAAATTGATTACTTGGGCAAGTATTGTTTCATTCGATAATTTATTTAAAAGTATTGATATAAATGGGTGGAAAGAAAACGGTGTGGTATATACCTTCAATTCCAGGACGAAACAAAATATGCCCTTGTATTATCAGCTTTATGAAAATTTCCAAGCGAATGCTGACCGACTTAATATAGTACAAGCTGCAGGCCAGCTTTCGATACCTTGGTTGATTATTCATGGCAAGAGCGATACTTCGGTTGCTGTAAAAAGTGCAGAACAATTGCATGCATGTCAACCAAAAAGTGAATTGTTTTTAATAGTAGATGCAGAACATACTTTTGGAGGCAAGCATCCGTATAGTGATGAGCACTTACCGCAAGATACAGTATTGTTAATTCAGGAAAGTACAGCGTTTTTGACTGCTTCGTCCTAAGTAAATTTACCCACGCTTACTTTACCAGAGGGGAGTTTGAGAGTCTAAAAGTCTAATAGTTTAGTAGTTTAATAGTCTAATAGTTTAGTAGTCTAAAAGTTTAATAGTTTAGTAGTTTAATATTTTAGTAGGGTACAAATTTTATTCTTATCAGAAAGCCAAGTAGTGGCATTGTCCGCATAAATATTCTTAATTTCCTTAATGCCTTAATGGTAAATAATCTATTAAAAAACAAACCACGTAGTGGCGATGCCTTTCACTAGTGGATTAGTAAATTAGTTTAATAATTTAGTAGTGGTACAAATTTTATTCTTATTAGAAAGCCAAGTAGTAGTATTGTCCACATAAATATTCTTAATTTCCTTAATGGTAAATAATTTATTAAGAAACAAACCACGTTGTGTCGACACCTTATCATTGCCGGCAGATTTATAACAAAAACAAACTTCCGGCTTTTTCGGATTCGCTTATTTTTCCTATTTGTTTGAATTTTGATTGTAAGATAACTGCCGACTGTGTGGCATCTTCATTTACAACACATCTTTCACCGTAATATTTTGCCTGAATAAACCGAATAGCATCTCCATCGTAATAGATAAACCCGGTGTGAAAATCGAGTCCTATAATGTAAAGTGCTTTCCCTTGTTTGCGTATAAAATCAAAGAAGGAAGCATTATTGGTTTGTGTTACAGAAAAGGAATGGATATCCTGTTTATCACATACGGCAGCAATAATCTGCGAAGAGGCTTGTTGCGCTAATTTCACTCTTGGAATAGTCAAACCGGCATCTCGAAGCAGTGTCGTAACGAAATAGCCGCAGGCAATAGTTCCTTGTTTTGGCGTTTCAGTAGTGCCGTAAAAATTCCATTCCGTTCCCATCCAATAGGGAAATAGCTGTAGCAGATTCGGCACTATGTATTTGTCTGCAATTTTAGAGCTTGTGGGTTTTGACTTTTTTATCATTTCTTTTTCTTGCTGTATTTTTTCTTTCAGCGCTGTATAGCTTATTTTTTCACTTGTGTCATTTTTTGGCTGTTCAGATTGATGGGAATGCGTTGTGTTGGATTGGCATCCCGAGAAGGAGCAAAGTGCCATAATCAGCAATATTTTATGCATACGGATAGTTTAATGTGTATAGTAAACTGCGGGATTTCATTTTTATTGTGTATATTGTTTTCATATTTATGACAAATCACTTAGACAAACTCTCTGATGCCGAATTATTGCGCCGTTATAAAGTGGATGCAGATAGGGATGCCATGGGCTTGCTTTACAAGCGTTATTCTGTGCTGGTTTATGGTCTTTCGTACAAGTACTTACGACACGAAGAAAGTGCGAAGGATGCGGTGAACGAAATCTTTTTGCTTATTTTGGAGAAATCGGTCAACTATGATGTGACTTTTTTTAAGACCTGGCTTTACACCTTATCAAAAAACTACCTGATGAGGGTCGTCCAAAAGGATAAATCGGCTGTTTTTACAGATTTTGAAAATAATTTGGAAAAATTTATGGAAAATGAAGAAGATGAGTCTCTATATATACAGGATGTGAAAGAAGCGTCACTCCGAGAGGCTATCAGCAATTTAAATGACGAACAACGTATTTGTATTGAACAATTTTATCTGAATAAGAAATCCTATAGCGAAGTTGCTGAAATTACAGGCTTAGATTTGAATAAAGTAAAAAGCAGTATCCAAAACGGGAAACGCAATCTGAAACTTTATTTGGATAAAACAAAGCGCTGAAATTTTTCATTGACAATTCAAACATAAGCAACATGAGCTACTTCGATAAAATAAAACAATATCTTTCCGGTGAACTTTCTGCAGAGGACAAATATGCATTTGAACTGGAAATGGAGAACGACCCGTTTTTAAAAGAAGCTGTTGAGGGTTTTGAGTTGCTTCAGGCTGATACTAAAAGTTTTCCTCAATCTGAAACTGCAATAACAGATGCTATTTTAGTTGATTCATCCAAAGGAAAATCTGTTCCTCTACAAACCAATGATACAATTGCCCGAAAATCATCATCATCTCGCTTATTAGCGATGGCTGCAGTTGTTGTGGGAATTGCGCTGGTACTCTGGTTTTTAACCCAAAACAACAAACAACAAACACTAAATACTGATGCCGTTTATGCCGGCTATTTCAAGCCGCTTACACATCCGGATGCATTGGTGCGTGGCGAAAATAATAACGCTTCGCCTGCAGTAGAAGCTTATGAAAAAGAAGATTATTTTGAAGCTGTCAATATTTATCGCAAGTTGGTAGAAGCGGATTCTAATAATGTAAAAAATAAATTATTTCTGGGTATTTCGTATATGAGTACTAACCAGCCTCAAAAAGCCATTGCTACGTTAAGTACTTTATTAGAATCGCAGGAATATTATCACGATATCCGCTGGTATTTGGCTTTAGCGTATTTAAAAACCAAACAAATTGACCATGCGGAAAAGTTGTTCAGTCAATTGGCTAAAGAAGATAATTTTTATCAGGAAAATGCCAAAGAAATTTCAGATAAGTTAGGCAGTTCGCTGGCACAGAATTAATTTAACCTCTTGAATGGTAGATTAATATTTACTGCTATATAGAAGCATGCATATTATTAATAGATAATTTATATTGAAAATTATATAAAAACAGTATGTGTGTATAAATACACAAATTTGATACTGTGTTTAGCTTGCCTATCTGTGCAGATTTGCACCAAACAACTATTTTTTGATTATAGATTCTATGTGTTTAAACCGCACAACGACTAATATATTCATTTTTGTTTCTATGTTTTTATTTGTTTACAAAATAAGTGTCCAAATACTTAAAGTGATTATTGAAATCAAAATGCCCAAAGTAGGAAAAACAGCAGCAAGTTCTTCATCTAATCCAAAATTGCCTGCCAGTATAGAAGATGTAATCATGGGAGGCATTGCGCATTCCAGTACACTCACTTCTGCCATCATGCCTTGTCTTTTCAATACAAAAAAAATCAGGATGTAAATAAGCAAGGGGCCTAAAATCAGCTTATAAATAATGCCTGTAAAAAATGGTTTAATCGGAATATGACTGATTTTAAACTGAAATTGCATACCCAG
>CAYVGM010000023.1:5801-9379 GCA_964451125.1 uncultured Chitinophagales bacterium | reverse complement strand
ATAAGTCAGAACGGGATAGCCTACAAAGGAAGTATTGCCCAAGCCACAGCACAATACAATACAAGCAAATGTTTTGTTGCTAAAACCCAAGAATCGTTTCATAAGGTAGGCAAAAATAATGCAACCAAGAAACAACAGCCAGGCTGCCCCGACCGGGATAAGCACAGTTTTGTTTAAAGCAATAAATGGGATTTTACTCAGCACAATTGCCGGAAGAGAAATGTATAAGATAAAACGATTAATCTCTTTATAAACAGTACGCTTATCGGGAAATGCAAATTGCCATCCTATGCCCAGCAAAAAAAACAACAAGAGACTGACAGGTTTATGCAGGATGTCCATCGCTTATTCCAAGTTTAAATTCTAAAATATTTTCATCCGGCGAGAAAGGTTTTACGCTATTTAATCCCAATTCATTTATCACTTCCGAAACCGACATGTTAGGATAATAAAGAGCCTGCAAAGGAATTAATCCAATAAGTTCACTGCCGTTTACGCTCACCCCGTCATCTTCTGCCAATTTTTGAACAGCCCTGAAAACATCCAAAATTTTACTTTCATAAATCTGTGTAATATTCATAGAAACCTGTGTACATTGAAATGCCTCTTGATACCATCCTATGGCTTTTACAAACTTAAACGGAAATGGTAGGTCAGTATTACGAATGCTTCTGATTTTTGCAGCTATTGTTTTTGCCACATGTTCATCTTGAGTATTTAAGTTGATATTATATGCGATTAAAAAATCACGCGCACCTAATGCCATCATGCCGAATTTTTCATTGAAAACCGGTTTGCCAAAATCGGGCTTCCATTCGGGCAAATGGATTTTTCCGGCGATGCTTTCATATTCACCCTTGCGCAAATCGGCTAAATTCTTTCGTGATGCATTACTTGTCGACTGCTCATAGAGATAAACAGGGAGGTCTAATTCATCACCGATTTTTTTGCCTAATGTTTGACTGATTAAAACGGCATCCTGCATTGTGCAGTTTTGCAGCGGGATAATAGGAAAAACATCGCAAGCCCCCATGCGCGGATGGCTGCCATTTTGCACACGCATATCAATTAATTCGTACGCTTTTTTTACAGCCTTGAATCCGGCTTGAATGATTGCATCCGGCTTGCCTGCAAATGTAAATACAGTGCGGTTGGCATCGTAGCCTATATCGGTGTTTAACAGGGCTACATCCGGCGTTTTTTTAATTTCATCAGCTATGCTGTTTATGATGTGTAAATTTCTTCCTTCCGAAAAATTCGGCACACATTCAAACAATATATCCTCTTTTGAAAACATGTACGAAAGTAGGAAATAATACATTTTAATTTTACAACCTACGTTATTAAAAAAGAAACTCAAAACAAGTGTTTCGTTCTGAAATAGGTTTACAAAATTTCAATCATCCGGCTTACCCATACCCAACCCCTCACGAAGGGAAGTTTGCTGTGTGCATACTTAGTATATTATTTTTATTGAAAAACATGTTAATGCAAAGAATAAGTTGATATTATTGTGCCATGTAGTGGCAAAAACCTATATAAAAAAAACGCCTAAAAAATAAGCCATGTAGTGGTGGTACCATGTTAATTTGGATGGGTTTGGAATCGTAAGTCAGTTAGTTTGCCAACACAAAAAACACCCTTTCCCACTTATTAGTAAGTTATACCATTTTGTCTAATACTAATTTTTGTTTTTATAAAATAATTTACGATATTCGTTAAGCATCAATCCCTCTAAATATGAAGCAATTTTTTACACTTATTCTCTTCTGCTCTTTTTTATCCGGTTTACAAGCTCAGTCTGTCATGCAGGAGCAAAAAGCCTTTTATGATAAGTATGGCTATACCAAAGAGGCAGACTGGGATAAACTGCAGGAACAACTGACAGGTGTAAAATTTAAAATAATATCAAACGAGAATACCAATCAACGATTAGCGACTTGCAACTTAAATGGCAGACGTGTCTATGGCTGGCATCCTTACTGGAATGGCAGTACACTGCACAATAATTACAAATGGAATCTGATAAGCGATTTATGTTATTTCGATTATACAATCAACCCTTCTACCGGAGCCAACAGTAATACTTCGTTTGCATGGTCAACAAGTTCGGCAGTAACCGCTGCCAAAAACAATGGGGTTAAAATCTCCTTTTGTGCCACTTTGTTTTCATCCCACTCCACCTTCTTAACTTCAACAACAGCCAAAAATACATTTACGCAAAATTGTATTTCACTATTGCGAAGCAGAGGCGGAAACGGAGTTAATCTCGATTTTGAGGGCGTTTCCTCTACGCAAAAAGCCAACCTCACCGCCTTTATCCAACAGTTTTGTACTACCATGCACGATTCTGTTCCCGGTTGCGGAATTTCCATTGCTTTATATGCCGTGGACTGGAACGGAATCTTTGATATTCCGAATATCTCAAGTTATCTGGATTTACTTATCATCATGGGCTATGATTATTATTACTCCGGTAGTTCGAATGCGGGACCTACCGACCCGCTTTATGGCTTTGAAACCGGCTATAATTATTGTATGTCTAAATCTATTTCGTATTATTTGTATCAAGGAGTACCCGCCTCAAAATTATTATTAGGTGTTCCATATTACGGACGGCAATATCAGACTACGGCAAATACGATTCCTGCTACAAGTACGGGATCTGCCAATTCTTCTACAGTTACATATCGCACGGTTCGGGTAAATTCAAGCGGCAATTATTCCAATGCCAATAAAAGTTTCGATTACAACAGTTATACGCCCTACTATGCGTTCCAGAGCAGCGGGTCATGGTATCAGTGTTTTATAGATGATTCGATGAGTATGCGAGAGCGATATGATATTGTCAATCAGCGTTCATTGGGCGGTATCGGCATTTGGACCTTGGGCTATGATGATGGATATAACGAGTTGTGGAATGCAATTAATGATAAACTCACCAATTGCTATACACAGCCTTGCACCGATTCCCTGTTTGACATGGGAGGGCCTAACAGGAATTATCACGACAAAGAAATTTATACGTACACGATAGCTCCGGATATCACCAAGAATATTAATATACAGTTTTCCAATTTTGAGTTTGAGGCAGGTTATGATACACTATGGCTATATGACGGCCCCTCTACCACATCTGCTTTAATTGGTGCGTATTCATCCACCAATTCACCGGGTAATATTACTTCTACCAATCATGCATTAACCATCAAATACAAAACTGACGGTGCAACAAATAAAGTAGGCTATAAGGCTTATTATACTTGTGTTGGCGGGGATGTCACGCCACCGAATACTGCTGTAACTTTACCCGCTTGGGCAACAGCAAATTTTACGGCAAACTATACAGACAGCGATGTGGGTACTGGTGTTCAGTATCGTTTTTATGGCGTGGACAATTATACTACTGCTGATTTATGGCGTTCTAATAAAGGAAATGGATTTTTTAATGATGATTTTTCTAAACCAGCATTACACAGTGATTGGGCAAGCGATGCAGGAACATGGAGCATCAGCAGTGGTGCTGCTTATAATTCGGATGAAGCAAGTTCTAATACCAATTTGTATGTGGCATTACC
>CAYVGM010000023.1:0-5701 GCA_964451125.1 uncultured Chitinophagales bacterium | reverse complement strand
TGACAGGAAAAATTTCGGTTTGGGTGAATAATGTTATTGCAGGAAGCTGGACAGATGCTACACCAATTACAAGCGGCAATTATCTGTGTTTCAGAAGCGGCAATTGTACGATGAATATAGATAATGTAGAAGTATTAAAAAGCAGAACCGGAACAAGCAATACTATAACAGTAGGCGCTGCACCAACGAATGATATTCAGTTTGAAAACCCTACTCCAAGCATACCTGCAGGGAAAGTAAAATCTATTGTTGCAGATGGAGCAGATTTAATTTCTTCCATGGCATCTGCTACTATAAATATAGATTATACTTCGCCAGCCATGAATGCAGTACGTGATGGCTTAGGCAGTAATGACATAAATTATTTTTATTTCCCGGGTTCACTCAGTGCAAACTGGAATGCAGCTACTGAGCCGAGCTCCAATATCACAAACTATTATTTTGCAGTTGGGCTTACGCCGGGAGATTCCAATATTATTAATTGGACGAATAATGCCACATCAAGAAGTGTAACAGTAAATGTGCCGAAAATGCGAAAAGGCATTACTTACTATTTCACAGTAAAAGCAATAAATAGTTTAGGCATGATGAGTACGCCGATGAACTCAAATGGGCAGCGTTTAATTTATGCTAAGACAGAAAGTGAAACAACTGATACTATTATCCCAAATAAGAAAACAGATATAAATACGGAAACAACTATTAGTGTGTATCCAAATCCGGCAAAACAACAATTGACTATCAATTATTCTTTGACTGAAACAACATGGGTGCTAATTGATATTTTTGATTTAAGCGGAAAAAAAGTGGCACAAGTCATCAATAAACAACAACAAGATGCCGGTAATTATGAAATAAAATATAATTTACCGTCAGCATTGCCATCCGGCAATTATTTGATGACACTTCAATATGGAAATAAGATAAAAGCTGTAAAAATTGCTGTTACTAAGTAGCTAAACTAACTTTTCCTTTTCAAAAATGCGCTCTATCTTTTCAATCGTTTCTTCTATGCTTAAAAATGATTTACCACCGCTGGCATTTCGGTGTCCTCCTCCCTCAAAATTTTCTCTGCAAATGCGCTCCACACTATAATCGCCTTTGCTTCTGAACGATAGCTTGATAATTTTGGACTCCTGTTTAATCAGTATGGCAACTTTTACATTTTTTATCGTCAGCGGATAATTGACCAATCCTTCTGTATCTCCGGTTTGTAAATTGTAGCGATAGGCATCTTTCCGGTCAACAATAATATAGCCAATGCCCAAATCTTCACGTATGGTCATTTTGCGAGAAAGCGCATTACCAATAAATCGAAGCTTTTCTTCACGTCCCGTTTGATTAAGCTGTTCTTGCACAAAAGTGATATCCAAGCCTGAATCGAGTAATTCGGAAGTAATTAAAAATGCCTTTTTATTGGTAGCCCCATTACTGAAACTGGCAGTATCGGTCAGAATTCCTGTATATATGCAAGTAGATATTTCTTTCGTGAAAATAAAACAGGGTTCAATAAACCGAATAAAATCAAAAACCAGTTCACAAGTCGAGCTGGCTTTTGTATGATGCAAAGTCCAGTCTGCCTGTATTTTAGGATGAAGATGATGATCGATTAAGACGATTTTTTTGTTTGCATTTTTGCTGATTTCCGCATCTAAAGGCTCAATTCTGGATAAATCATTAAAATCCAGGCAAATCAATAATTCCGCTGCTTCAATGGCGATATGACACAGATTGGGGTCTTCAATGTAATTCCAAACATCGTCATAGCCGGGCAAGTAAGAAAAATACTGAGGGTATTCCGTAGGAGAAATAAACCGCACATGATGCCCTTTTTCTGAAAAATAACTATACAAAGCCAATGAAGAGCCCATGGCATCACCATCCGGCTTTTGGTGAGTAGTAATGATGATATTTCTTGTTTCTTTCAAAAATTCCTGTAATGCGGCAATATTTTCCATTTAGGCAAAAATACGAAGACTACATTAAATTAATGGTAAATACTTTTTTGCCAGTTTGGGTTGGCTGGCAGATGCGTATTTTTGCAAAAAATTAATTGATATGGCAACTAACCGTACTTTCACCATGATTAAACCTGATGCTGTTGAAGCCGGAAACATCGGCAATATTTTGGCGATGATAAATAATGCAGGTTTTAAAATCGTAGCGATGAAATTTGTAAAATTAGGCGTAGAACAAGCCGGAGCTTTTTACGAAGTACATAAAGAACGTCCTTTTTATGGCGAATTGGTAGAATTTATGAGCAGAGGACCTATTGTAGCCGCTATTTTGGAAAAAGAAAATGCTGTTGAAGATTTCAGAAAATTAATTGGTGCTACAAATCCTGCAAATGCGGAAGAGGGTACTATCCGCAAAGTATACGCAAAATCTGTAGGCGAAAATGCAGTACACGGTTCTGATTCTAACGAAAATGCACAAATAGAAGGCGATTTCTTCTTTAGCAAATTAGAACGATTCTAAAACAATCGGTTTAATCAAGTGATATAATTTTTAACTCGATGCGCCTGTTTTGCGCTCGGTTTTCTTCCGTATCGTTAGGGGCAACTGGCTGGGTATCTCCATAGCCTTTAGCCGTTAATCTGGAAGCCGAAATTCCTTGTTGTACTAAGTAGTTTAATACACTTTCTGCACGCTTTTGAGATAAGTTGAGGTTGTATTTTGCATCACCTATGTGGTCGGTATGCCCACTGATTTCGATCTTTAGCCCTGGATTCTTTTTCAAAATTCCGGTCAGATTTTCCAAGTCAGCAAAAGATTCGGACTTTAAATCAAATTTATCAAAATCAAAAAAAATATTATCCAGCGTAATTTTTGCATTTACTGCAATCGGTTCTAATTCAATTTTTAGCTGGTAAGGTTTTACCTGAGTATTCGCTTTGAGATTTATATTTTGCGAATAAAACAAATAGCCGTCTTTTTCCACTTGCACTGCGTAATTCTTATTGGCATTAATTCTTTCAAAAAAATTACCGTTTTTAGCAATACCATTTATTACTTCATTCTTGTTTTCAAGATTAATCAACCGGTAATTTGCTGGCAATAATTGTTTTGTTTTTTTATCCATAATAATGGCTTTAACAAAAGTTCCGCTTGGAGGGCGGACAGCATCTGGCAATTCAAAGCTGTAAATATCCAATCCACCATATCCGTTGCTGCGGTTAGAGGATAAATATGCGGTCTTGCCATCATACGAAACTGTAAGGCCGTTGTCATCGCTCTCAGTGTTGATGGGATAGCCTAAATTTTTGGGATTTGTCCAGCCTGTGTCGGTAAGTTGTGCCATAAAAATATCTCCGGCACCCATACCCGGCCAGCCATCTGAAGTAAAATAAAGCGTTTTGTTATCGCTGAAGATAAATGGGCACTGGTCGTCATAAGGCGTATTAATTTTATTGCCCAAGTTTACGGGTTCACTGAAATGCATCGCACTGTCTAAATAAGTAACCCAGATATCTCGTCCGCCAAAGCCGCCTTTTCTGTTGCTCGAAAAATAAAGAGCCTTTGAATCTGAACTAAATGAGGGTTGTGCTTCCCAAGCCCCGCTGTTTACCGGTTTGCCAATTCCCATAGGTTTTGACCAGTTCCCATTACTGTTTTGAGAAAAATAAATATCACAACTTCCAAATCCATCAAGTTTATTACACTCGGTCAGAAATAACAAATTTCCACTTACATTCATTACAGCAGCTGCTTCGTTTTCATAAGTATTTATATTGGTGCCAAACGATTGAGCAGGGATGAAGCTGGTGTCTGATTTTTTTGCATAATAAACATCTTCCTGATTATTCTCTAATCTGGTGAACAAAAAATAGCTGCCATCGGGAGTCAAGTAAGGGAAGTATTCAGGTGACTTTGTATTAATATTAGCTCCCAGATTTTTTGGGTTAAAAGGCACGGGATGTTTCATCGCTTCTTCTGCAAAATTGCCATTGATGACAGTGCGTTGAGCTTTGCGGGCAAAATACTCCTGCAAGTTGGGTTGATTGAGGTATTGCTGGGCATATTGCTTTGCTTTTGCAATTTCACTCTTTTTGAGATAGGATTCAGAGAGACAATAATAAGAACGAGCCGGAATACCGGGTTGGTCTATAATGTTTTGCAATACGATAATGGAACTGTCATATTTTTTGGAGGCATAATACATTTCGCCTAACAAGGCGTGAGCATCCAGGAAATCTGGTTGAATTTTAATGGCTTTTTTCAACTCGGCAATTCCTTCTTCCCATTGCGTAAATTGTGCATAGCCTTTTGCTTTGAAATAAGCAGACATTGCTTTTTCATCTACTTGCTGGGCAAATAGCCCGTAAGCCGATAAGAGCACGAATAAAAAAGCAATCGTTTTTTTCATCTTAGTAATTGTATCAAAGAGAATGCCAATACCATATAACGCTTTTTATACAATTGTAGTTTAGGGAATGTCTAAATATTTATGTGTCTGCACCGACAACTTCCAATACGGATATTGTTTACAATAGGCTACAATTTCGGGATAAAACAACTCACGCTTCGACCATTCAGCTTGCAGATAAAGCTGACACTTCTCATTTGTGAGTACTCTGTTCTGTTCAGCAAAGTCAAAATCACTTTTGTGAAAGATAATACATTTCAGCTCGTTTGCGGCCAGTAATACTTCTTTTAAAACAGGCTTAAATTTTTTGGGTGAAACGCAAATCCAATCTAAAATTCCGGAAAGCGGGTAAGCACCTGATGTTTCAATATGGATAAAATAGTTTTCATTTTTTAAGGCGGTAGTTAGTGGCAGAAGGTCGTACATCAAAGGTTCGCCTCCGGTAATGACTACACGCTGCGTAGCCGTCTTTTTAATTTCATCTACCAAGTCGCTGATATTCATCCATTGCTTTTCATCTACTGTCCACGATTCTTTTACATCGCACCAATGACAACCTACATCGCAACCTGCGAGGCGAATAAAGTAAGCAGCCGTGCCGGCATAAAACCCCTCGCCCTGAAGCGTATAAAAATGCTCCATAACGGGAATGTGGCTCTGCAAATTTGCTGACATGTAACAAAGATAAGGAATAAGAAAGAGTTCTTTTTAGTAAGAATAGCTTTCATGTAGAGAATGCAAAACATAGAAGATGCGAAACAGCGTCTGGCTGTGAAAAATAGTTGTTGGTGACACTTATACACTAAAGCACTACTAATCTAAACACCAATACGGCAAGGAGCAGATACTGAATTGTACTTTTTTATTTTATACTAAAATTCTATTTAAAATTAATACTAACACAAAACTGACAATAATTGCAGGCTGAATCTTAAACAAAGCTGCTTCATTGGTATTGAAATGTATTTGACCATAGTCTTTTTTCAGAGCTTCTCCAAAAGCGAAGAAAAATGAAAATATGCTGAATGGTGCCATCAGACTAATCCAGATAGGTACGGGTAAATTCATCAGTATGATAATGATTAACCCAAGATAAATCGGATAAAGCAGCACAGCGTTCACGTATTTTTTTCTGAGTACAGCATCGCGATAAATTTCCATGGTGGCAAACTCCATGATGTACTTTGTAATTACATGTATCAATTTTCTCAGAATCAGCAGGGCTATTACTGCAACTGCAATTGTGATATAAATCGGAAATTTAAGTTGGTGCATAATAAATCCGGTATCTCCTTTGGCAGCAATCGGTGAAATCATCAGATAGCCCAAAAAACC
>CAYVGM010000022.1:17288-19959 GCA_964451125.1 uncultured Chitinophagales bacterium | reverse complement strand
AATCGTGGTTTTAAAAAGTGATTGATTGTTACACTAAATAATTTTCCGATGTATATTATTTATCTTTAGTCCATGTTTACTCTTTCAGAAATAGCTACTATACTCCATGGAAGTGTAGTCGGCGACGAACAACATTTTATAAAACGTCCGGCAAAAATAGAAGATGCACAAGCTGATGAAATTACTTTTTTAGCCAATGAAAAATATATTCCGCATTTAAAAACTACTCAAGCAGGCTGCATCGTGATTTCAACAAATCTGTATGACAGTCCCTATATTTTTGAAGGCTGGAAATCGGATAAAAATTTTATTTTGGTGGAAGATGCCTACGTGGCCTTTACACAACTATTGCATTTAGCCGAACAAAATACCAAACACGAAGTGCATAGTGCCAATTATAAAATTGGAAAAGACACAGTCATTTACGAGCATGTGTTTATTGGCAATAATGTGCAGATAGGCGATAATTGTATCATCTATCCGAATGTGAGTATCTATAAAGATTGTGTAATCGGCAATAACTGTATTATCCATTCGGGTGCAGTAATCGGCAGTGATGGTTTTGGATTTGTACAGCAACAAAATGGGGAATATCATAAAATCCCACAACTTGGTAATGTAATTATTGAAGACAACTGTGAAATTGGTGCCAACACCTGTATTGACAGGGCCACTATGGGTTCTACAATTATCCGGCGTGGAGTGAAACTCGATAATTTAATTCAGGTGGCACATAATGTAGAGATTGGTGAGCATACTGTTATCGCATCACAAACCGGCATATCCGGTTCTACAAAAATCGGGCATCATAATCGCATTGGTGGGCAAGTGGGTTTTGTTGGTCATATCAGCATAGCTCCTTATACGCAGATTAATGCCAAAAGTGCCGTGGCAGGAAATATTACCAAAGAAAACCAGGCATTATCGGGTATACCGGTTATGGATATCAAAATGCATTTCAAGGCTATTGCCACATACAAACAACTGCCGGAACTCTTGCAACGAGTAAGAAATTTAGAGGCAGAAATTTCAGAAATCAAAAAAAGGACAGCTAATCAGCATGAATGATACTAATTAGCTGTAATAACTTCAAGTATTTTTATAGTCTAAGGATTTCACTCTTTATGTAAACAAGCATAACGGGTTCTACCCCACCAGCATCGTCTCTTTATAAGCATTTTCCCATAATTTATATCCACCTGACAGATTATATACTTTGTCAAAGCCATGCTGAAGCAGAATCCTTTGTGCTAAATAACCGCGCAAGCCTATTTGGCAAAACACATAAATATTTTTGTCTTTCGGCAGCTCATCTAGTTTTGTTCTTATGTCATCCACGGAAATATTTATTGCACCGGGTATGGAACCTTTGCCAAATTCCTGAGCGGAACGTACATCTATCAACAAATCATTTTCACTCAGATCTTGTATTTTATCCCAATAAATAATTTTGTGTTTTCCGTCCAAAATATTTTCAGCTACAAATCCCGCCATATTGACCGGGTCTTTTGCCGATGAATAAGGTGGGGCATAAGCATGTTCAAATTCAGTTAGTTCATGTATGTCACTTCCTCTTTGAATAACTGACGATAAAATATCTATACGCTTATCTACACCGGTTTTACCTACTATCTGCGCACCTAATACTTTCCCTTCTCCGGGAGAAAAGGCAAGCTGAATGCTCATCTGTTCAGCATCCGGATAATAGCCGGCATGAGAGCCACTGTGTGTAGTAGATACAATATGATCTATATTGGCAGCTTTTAAATGCTTGGCAGCCATCCCTGAAACTGCAACTGTCAAGTCAAATACTTTTACGATTGCTGTTCCGATTGAGCCTTTATATTTTTCTACATTTCCCATTACGATATTATCTGCACAAATTCTGCCCTGTTTGTTGGCAGGCCCCGCCAAATATGTGGTCAGCATATTGCCACTGATAGGATGTTTGAATTCAATGGCATCGCCAACAGCATAAATATCATCATCAGATGTTTGCAGATATTCATTGACAACAATTCCTCTTGCCTGTCCAATTTGCAATCCGGCTTCTGCAGCAAGTTTAGTATCCTGGCGAACGCCAATTGACAGTATAACTACATCGGTTGCAATTGAATTGCCATCCTTTAACAAGACATTTAATTTTCCATCCCTGCGCTCAAATCCTGCAACTGCAGTATTCAAACGCAAATCTACTCCTTTGGAACGAATATGCTGCTGTACTATGCTGGCCATCGTAAAATCTGCAGGAGCCATCACTTGATTAATCATTTCTATAATGCTGACTTGCATACCTAAATGATGCAGATTTTCAGCCATTTCCAAACCGATGAATCCGGCACCGATTACGACAGCCTTGCCTTTAGGAAATTGTTGTACATAAGTTTTTATTTTATCCGTATCTGTTACATTACGCAAGGTGAAAATTCCTTCTTCCTGTATACCCGGTAGGGGCGGACGAACGGGGTCGGCTCCCGGTGACAACACTAACTTGTCGTAGTGTTCAAAATAAGTTTCGCCTGTAACTATATTTTTAATTTCTACTTTCTTTTCAGCTCTGTATATTGCAATAACTTCTGACAATACACGAGTATCAATATTAAAGCGTTGCTTAAATGATGCGGCAGTTTGTACGAAAAGTTTGTCGCGCTCTTTGATTACATCGCCGATA
>CAYVGM010000022.1:7698-17188 GCA_964451125.1 uncultured Chitinophagales bacterium | reverse complement strand
ACTATTTTCTTTTCTTCCAGTTCTTTCAGTTCTTTGGTGAGCATCCGTGCTGTGATACCCTCGATACCGCGTTCCAGTTCTTTAAAACGCATGGTGCCGTTTTGCAGCAGAATATTGATAATGGGCAGTTTCCATTTTCCCTCTAATATGGATAGTGTGAAGGTAAATGGGCAGTCAGTTGTTTTTTTTCTCATTTTTAACAATTTTTAAATACTCTTTAGTATATTGATAATCAACATTACTTACACCGAGTATATTGATATACATTCAGTATACTACTTGTAAAAGTATAGCAACTATACTAAATTTACCACAAATATAAACATAAAGGAATAATCATGGAAAACAAAATGAGAACAATTGAGAAAATTTTAACACCACCCGCTCCTCACATGGTTGGGAATGGATTTCGCGTACACAATTTTTTCCCTCACGGAGACATCACTCAAAAGAGAATAAGCCCATTTTTAATGCTGGATTATAATTCAAAAGTCGAATTTCCGCCAAGTGAAACACCCCGCGGAGTAGGTGTGCATCCGCATAAAGGATTTGAAACCGTAACGATTGCTTATCAAGGTCGGGTAGAACATCATGACAGCGCAGGCAACAGTGGTGTAATAACAGAAAGAGGTGTGCAATGGATGACAGCAGGAAGTGGTGTATTGCACAAAGAATATCACGAAAGAGAATTTTCTAAAACGGGAGGTCTTTTTCAAGTGGTGCAGTTATGGGTGAATTTACCAAAAATAAGTAAACTGACTCCGCCTAAATATCAGGATATTCCGGAAGAAAAAATGAGTAAGGTGCAAATAAATGCACATAGTCACGCAGATGTAATTGCAGGAGAGCTGGATGGCGTAAATGGCTCTGCCACTACCTTTTCTCCCGTGAACTTGTTTAACCTCTACTTGTCAAAAGATACCGTGTATTGCTTTGCCCTACCTAAAGAACATAATGCTGCTTTATTAGTTGTAGAAGGGAGTATCAATTTGCAAGATGCAGAAAATATACCAACTGATAATTTTATTCTGATGCGGAACGACGGAGCAGAAATTGAGCTAAAAGCAAATGAAGAAGCGATAGTATTACTGATGAGCGGCGAGCCTATAAATGAGCCCATTGCATCATACGGACCATTTGTTATGAATACCACAGCAGAACTTTATGAGGCTATTGATGAAATGAATGCAGGAAAATTTGGCACACTGGAGGATTAATGTCTAAAAAAATATATTATAAAATTAAAATAGTCAGAAATACAAAATTATTTTTTTTCTACGCCTTCGATCACATTTCCAATACAGCCATTGGGCATTTGTATGTGCAACTGGTTGCAAATGGTAGGCGCGATATCCGTCATAAATACTTTTTCGGTTGATTTTCCTTTTTGTATATTTTTGCCGTAAAACAATAATGGAATATGTGCATCATACGGATTCCATAAACCATGTGTTGTGCCTTTGCTGCCATACTCATCATCAATAAATGAAGGCTTTAATACCAATAATAATTGACCGCAACGATTTGGGTAATATCCGTTTGTAAACATTGATTTCATAACATCTGGCAATGTTTCTTCTGCAATTTCTGTGTAGTCTAATACCCGATCAATCTCATCATATTGTATTAAAAAATCTACAGCATCCTGCATCATATGATTTAAATCAATCGCATGTTGCTTCAATTTCTCTTTATCAAAAAATACCTGATAATTTTCAATTGCCAATACTAAGGAATCAATATTATATTTCGATTTTAGTTGCGCATTTAATTGTTTCTCTACTTTTGATAAAGCTAAGCCACCCGCAGGAATTTTTTTCATTTTCAGATAAGCAGGTATATGTGCCGCGCCATGGTCTGCCGTCAAAAATAAGGTATAGTTGTTTTTCCCGATTTGCTGGTCTAAAAAGGAGATAAAATCTGCCAGCTCTTTGTCAAAACGGAGATATGTATCTTCCATTTCCACGGAATTTGGACCAAAAGAATGACCGATATAATCTGTGGAAGAAAATGAAACAGCCAGCATATCGGTAATATTGCTTTTGCCAAGTTTTTCCTTAATTATGGTCTCTCTGGCAAAATCAAATGTGATGGAATTGCCATAAGGCGTAACACGCAGAGCACCATAATTTTTCTTTTCAAGAATTGAAGTGAATGAGTAAGGCAAGCCTATTTGTTCACTCCCGAATGGGGCACTTTCATAGCTATTCATATCAGTATCACTATTCGTGTATGTATTAGCAGGAAATAAAGTATTCCACCCCTTATTGTAATAATCGTCAGCTTTCTTCAGTGAGTTGAATGCATTTACCCAATCCGGTAATGCCTGCATATAGTAAGTAGACGAAATAAAATTACCTGTTTTGTTATCATACCAATAGGCGGCTGTTGCACTATGCCCTGCCGGCAAAATTGCTCCTCTGTCTTTTATAGAAATACCGATTACTTTGCCCTTGAAGTTTTGTGCCAGCTGCAGTTCATCACCGATAGTGGTGGTAAGCATATTTTTCGGGCTCATCTTGCCATTATTATTATTTGCACCCACCGTCAGTACGCTGTCGTCTTGTGTACAATAAAGCGACTGCTTTGTATTATAATCATAAAAATTATTTCCGGTAATACCATTGATGGCTGGTACAGTTCCAGTATAAATAGAAGCATGTCCGGCAGCAGTTACGGTGGGTGTGTACGGAATAAATGCTTGTTCGCAATTGAAACCATTATTCATCAGTTTCATAAAACCATTTGCAGTATAACGATCTTTATATCGGTAAAGGTAATCCCAGCGCATCTGGTCAACTACGATACCTACAACTAATTTGGGTTTTTGTGTATTTGACGGATTTTTGGCATTTCCTGATGATATAATTAAGGAAAGGATGAGGATGAAAATAATTTTTTTTAAATACATGACTATATATTAGTAATTGCAAAAATAGTTTTTGTCAGACCTGAAAATTAAAGCCTCAAATCTCTTATCTTTTTATGCAGTTGTAACTTATTTATATCCAGCAAGAATGAAATACGCTGTTTGAATTTCGGAGCATTGGATTTGTAGTATGTTTTAAAATCTTTACTCATCAGCACAGGAAAATATAGTTCAAAGGCTTCATCAAAGAAACTGAACATAAATCCACCATCGTACTGAAATCCTTTTACAGGCAGAAAGTTATCCGGATTTAATTTGCGGTCAACAGAGTAACCCATATCAAAAAATAATTTCAACGGTACATATTGAATGGGAAAATCAAGTTTTATATTAACAGCAAACATGCCATTGACTGTTTCTCCAACAGGAATGGCATTTAATGGAGTCATCACTTTGAAAAAACCATCACTCTCCGAAATCTGTCGTGATGCAAACTTTTCCTGCTCATTTCTGCCAATATAAAAATCTCCATATAAGTAATCATCTTTACCTGTTCTGCCACTTAAACCATAACCCACTTCCGGTTGTAAACGAAATTTGAATGTATTGCTTCGCCATAAGAAACCTCCTGCAAAAAACCGGATATGCACGCCGGTATTCATCTTCTTAAACTGATAACGAATAAATGAGTTGGCAGTAAAACTCGTTTTTACAAAATAGTTCGTTTGCTCCAGATTCAAGCTGCATTCAAAAGGAAAATTTTCATCAGTTCTTTTAAATTGAAATGTCAGACTATTGGCATAAAAATGGGTAAGTGTATCATTATATTTCAGTGTTGAACCATCCATAAAATAATTCAGCGACTTATTGAAAATTACATGGTTTTTAAAAATAAGATGGTATTCTAAATTTTCATATTTTTCACTTCTGTGTTTGAAGGTTAAATTGATTTCAGGAGAAATTGCATAATATTTCAATGGCTGTCTGTAGTTTTCGTAACTGAAAGACTTGAAATTAACGCCGGGTCTTATTTCAGTAACAACTCCTTTTTTCGGACGGAAATAATAATTTATATCTGCTGTTCCACTCACTCTTTTTGATGTGATACCGTAAAAAAGTGATGCCGTAAAATCAATATGTTTTACCGGTTGTTTTAGGTTGACAAATCCGGCTCCAATTTGCATCCCGTCGTATTTATTATATGCCAGGAGCGGTATTGCAAATGGAAATTCACGGTTATGTTTGTCTATCCAGCGAATATACTTATTGCGCACTGTATCCAATTTCGGATAGTGCTTGTTCCCATTTATAAAAGAGCGGGTTCTGTCTTTATGAACAACAAGATGATTATCATCACTTAATGTATTTAATGACGAAGTAAGTTGAACGGAATCTTGTGCCAGAACTCCCGAATAAGCATTAAGCAGTAAAATGTTAATAACTATTAACAAAGGTTTCATTAGAATAGATTAATTTAAATCCATTACAAAATAAGCATTAACTTTGAATTAGTATGAGTGATTTTAATTTTGAAAATGAAGATTTCTTCAATATTGATGAATTAATACAGCAATATGAAGATGCACAGCGAAAAAACAAAAGCCGATTTTTTGATCAGGAAGATTTTGAATCTATTATAGAATATTATCAGTTTTCGGGCAGATATGATGAAGCTATGCAAGTATCAGATGAAAGTTTAAAACAACATTCGTCTTCTGCCATTCTTTGGATAAAAAGAGCGCAGCTTTATTTCGAATTAAAAAATATCAATATGGCACTTATCGCACTGGATACTGCAGGAAATTATGATCCAAATGAGATTGAAATTGATTTGCTGAAAGCTGAAATATATACATTCCAGTCAAAATACCAGGAGGCGGTTGATATCCTGGAAAGTTTGCTTGATAAAGCAGAGCGCGATGAAAAAATTGATGTCTATCTGCAGCTCTGCGATGTTTACGAAGACTGGGAAAAATATCCTCAAGTATATGATTATTTGTTACTTTGCTTAGCACTTGATGATCAAAATTCGGAAGCTTTAAACCGCTTGAATTACGTAGTAGAAATTACCAACCAATTTGAAGAAAGTATTCATCTTCATCAAAAAATTATAGACCAGCATCCCTATAATTATTTGGCCTGGTATAATCTGGCTTGTGCATACAGAGGCACACATCAGATTGAAAAAGCAATAGAGGCTTATGAATATGTGATCGCCATTAATGACAAAGTAGATTATGCTTATACAGAAATTGCAGAGATTTACTATAACACAAAAGAGTATAAAAAAGCACTCGACATTCTAAAAGATTTGTGTGAACTGATGGAACCGGATGATGAAGTTTTTTTTATGCAGGGAAAGTGTTTTGAGGCTATGGGGGATATGAAAATGGCGCGTTATAATTTCAGGAAATGCGTGCACGAAAATCCGGCAAACTCGCAAGCTTACTTCCGCATCGGCGAAACCTATAAGCAAGAGGGACAATGGCAACAAGCCTATAAAGCCTTTCAGAAGGCTGCCGATTTGGAAAAAGAACAATATGATTTTTGTCTGGCGATGGCTGAGGCTGCTATGGAAATAAATGAAATAGAAGTAGCTGTAGATGCTTGCGAAACGGCCATCGACATATTTATTAACCGCCATGAAGCTTATTTTATATTAGCAAGTATCATGGCACTCAATGATGACACGGAAACAGCACTCGAAATTATTGACAAGGGCATTGGAATCAGCAAATCAAAATCAGAGCTGAGGTATGCGCAAGCGGCAATTTATGTAATGGAAAACAAGCTGAAACATGCAGAAATGCTTTTAACAGAATTACTGACAGAAGATGAGTTTGAGGTTTACAATTGTATGTTTGATTTTTGTCCTGCATTGGAAGCAAACGTGTGGCTGAATAATTTGATTGAGAGTTTCCAGTAAAAGTTTATTTTATGGAATTTGTGTCTTTACAATAGCATATTGTCTTTACGTTTTCTGTCTACGTGCAGATAATTAGCAAACAATACTCTGCGATTGCTGTTATACAATATTTGATTTACGCAACGTCCTCTTAAAAAAAAACTTTGCATGGAAAGAAATTTGTTCTATTAGTCACCTCCACCGCAGCCTCCGCACCCACCACTGTCGCCTCCACCATCTCCTCCTGAACAACTGCTTCCACAGCCACCACTGGAACAACTACTACAGGAACTTTCATTTTTTTTGGATTTCCGGTCAAAGAAGTAATTTAAGTCATTGTAACTATTTTCTCGGGTCATACATGCCGTTCCGTTCCATAAATAATTTTCTAGAAACGTCGAAGCATACAAAATAGTAATCTCATCGGAGTGTGAAAATCGGTACATGTCTTCAACAATTTCACTAAAGACAAAATCCTTATTACTGGTTTTATACAGAATATATGCCGTAATGACGAAAATGGCTATTAAGATGATTAAATAAATTACAGGCTTCTCATTATAGATTCCCTGTACTAATCGAATTAGTCCTACAATCACTATTATGTAAAACAAATAGAACGCAGTATTCCGTAAGTTGATTTTATTCTCAATAGCTTTAAGCTTAGATTCAATCTCAGCTAGTTCCAACTGGCTTGCACTCGTGAAATTATGATAAGATATTTCCTCTTTCTTTTCAGATACATCTATGTTTTTTGATATTGGATTGTATTTCTTTGAAGTATTAAAGGCATTTACGCTGGAAACTTGAAAAAGACCTTTGCCCATATGATGAATGGCTTTATTTTCGATTAAATCAAGGATGCCAATCTGTATCACACGATGGGAACCTCCTTTTAAATACCCTAGGTCAAAAACGGTTAAATTTTTAGGAATTTGAGCTTTTATCATCTCGGAATATTTCTTTCTGAAGTCCATAGACTTGTAAAAAGCTAATGCTGTCAAACATATACCAAATACACTATAGAAAACCAGAAATTCTTTACCTGTTAAATGAAATGGATTTAATTTATGATGCGCTACAAACAAGTAAATAAATGGAATTGATAAAATAAAAAAGTCTAGCTTTAATGCCAATGGAGTGCCCAATGAATTTTGTACAAGAACATTTGTATCGTTCTTCACATAAACATCAGTTTGCATTGGGTTTTCAACTGTATCAACATCATTTTCTAGGGGAATTGACCATATTTGATTCGGAGGTAATCTGCCAAATGTTGAAGTATATGATTCTAAAGTTTCCACGTACCATTTTTGATGTTTTGATTGTTCTTCACTTCCACCTTTTGAGGGGAAATGATGCAACTCTCTTCTTAAAATATTCGGACAAAAATCTTTCCAGTAACTAGTCGTATATGTTAAGTGCAAATGCCAAACTATATCAATAATTGGTGATGGTGATGCACCTTTTGACGAAATACAGCATAAGTATATAAATCGTTTATATTCATTTATTGCAAGTTCTGTAAAACTTCTTGACCAGCTGTTTTCTTTTGCCAATTTATCAGAGAATGAAAATGCACTAGTATTATCATTTATCTGATAACTGTCAATTCTTATCCAAAGTTCATCTTGTAAGTAATTCATAAAACATATTTAATGAATTTGTCTATTTTTGATTATTAAAATAACCGCTGCTTTCTACTTTATTATTGAAAAAATTTAAAAACAGCACTACAAATATGAGGGCAATCATGGACTGTAAGCATACAAATATTTTACCTTTTAATGTTATCGGATAAAAATCTCCATATCCTATTGTAGCCGATGATACAACGCTAAAATAAATGGCATCATACCAATGTCCAAATTCTTTATTCAGATAATTGGATTTAGAATAGATTACTGCGAAATCAAAAACAATTTCTATATAGTTAAGAAATAAAAGCAACATGGAACGTCGGTATGACCTCGGCTTGGAAAAGATATCAGATGCAAAAATTAATGTCGGAACATACAATATAGTTTCTACCATAAACCATATTAACAATGCAAATAGGATAGGTTGGTTTTGCAAATGATAATACAGGATAAACACCGGATAAATTACCTTAAAAAGTACAAAAAAGTCTACAGACAAATCTTGATAGGCTATGCTCTTTTTGCTAAAAATTTGTTTTATATATGTACCAATAAAAAAGAATTGCGAAATGGCCAAGAACAAACGTAATACTTTCTCAATGCCAATATCATCATGTTGTTCATTATTCCATATAGCCTTGATATTTTTTATTCTTTTATCAATAGCTCTCGGAGGAGGTTGTTCATTAATAATTGGTTTGCCAAGAAGGAGTTTTCTTAGGAATATTCTCATATTTCAAAAATACAAAAATATTTGTACGATTATTAATATTAAACCGTCGTCTTAATATTCAACTCTTTCAATTGTTTCTCATCTATCGTACTTGGCGAATCTAACATCATATCTCTGCCACTGTTGTTTTTAGGAAATGCGATATAGTCGCGTATGGAATCTACGCCGTTCATCACGGCACAAAGACGGTCGAAGCCGAATGCTAAGCCACCGTGTGGTGGTGCGCCAAATTCAAATGCATTCATCAAGAATCCAAATTGTTTTTGTGCTTCTTCTTCAGTAAAACCTAAACGTTTGAACATTTCTGCTTGCAGTGCTTTATCAAAAATCCGAATAGAGCCACCGCCTACTTCCACACCATTGATGGCTAAGTCGTAAGCATCTGCTCGTACTCTGGCAGGGTCGGTATATAAAAATTCGATGTCTTCTTTCTTAGGAGAAGTAAAAGGATGGTGCATCGCAAACCAACGATTATCTTCTTCAATAAACTCTAACAAAGGAAAATCTAAAACCCACAAAGGTTTAAATTCATCTTTTTTGCGCAAGCCTAAACGGCTGCCTATTTCCAAACGCAATTCGTTCATTTGTTTACGCACTTTATCCGTAGTGCCACATAAAACCAAGAGTAAATCGCCTTGTTTCATGTTGGCAGCTTCCGCCCATTTTTTCAGTTCATCTTCGTTATAAAATTTATCTACCGATGATTTTAATGTGCCGTCATTATTCCATCTTAAATAAATTAAACCCGTGGCACCAATTTGCGGACGTTTTACAAAATCTGTCAGCTCATCAATTTGTTTGCGGGTAAACTCTGCACAATTTTCAGCATTGATACCAATCACTAATTCAGCATTATCGAACACACCAAATCCTTTTCCTTTAACGATATCGTTCATTTCTAAAAAGGTCATCCCGAAACGCAAATCAGGCTTGTCGCTGCCGTATAATTTCATGGCATCATCATATTGCATACGAGGAAAATCACTCAGTTCTATACCTTTCACCGTTTTGAAAACATGTTTAATCAAGCCTTCAAACATATTCAATATATCTTCTTGCTCCACAAACGCCATTTCGCAGTCTATTTGCGTAAACTCAGGTTGGCGGTCAGCCCGCAAATCTTCATCTCTAAAACAGCGGGTTATCTGATAATATTTATCAAAACCTGACACCATCAGTAATTGCTTAAACGTCTGCGGTGATTGCGGAAGTGCATAAAATTGTCCTGGATTCATACGGCTCGGCACAACGAAGTCGCGTGCGCCTTCCGGTGTTGATTTGATTAAGAATGGTGTTTCAATATCTAAGAAACCATTTGCATTCAAATAAGTGCGCACTTCGTG
>CAYVGM010000022.1:0-7598 GCA_964451125.1 uncultured Chitinophagales bacterium | reverse complement strand
CCGTATCTGTCGCGCAAATCAATAAATAAAAGTTCGCCGAAGTTGCGCGTGGTTTGCACCCAGCCCGAAAGCTGAACTTCTTTGTTAATATCGCTGATGCGCAATTCGCCACAGGTATGACTTCTGTACATGATAAAAGTATTAAATTGTGAGTAATAAGTAGTAAGAAAATCTTACAACTTGGGTGCAAAAATAAGAAGAAAATCAGCAATTCGTTAATTCGATAATTTGCTAATTCGTTAATTATTTAGCTACGTAGTGGCATTGCCTGCACAAATAGTCTTAATTTCCTTAATGCCTTAATGGTAAATAATCCGATAAAACAAGTTCAAGTAAAAACCGGCAAATTATAAAGAACTGTCTATAAGTTGCCCATAGCTATTTTGTAAATGCATTTTATTTTTACAGTAAAATGTATGCTATGAAAAAGGTCTTATCGGTTATAATCATTCTGTTAGTTACATCTGCTATAAAAGCACAGCCATTTGCCGGAGCGCATTATTTGTCGAATGATGCCATTCTTACACAAATTATCAATCCGGCTTTCCCGGCAGCCTCTGACATGAAATGGCATACTAATTTATTTGGCTTTGATGCCTCTTTGGGCAATAACCATTTTTCTTTAGTAGGCAAGCCCAAAGACTGGATTAAACACTGGGATAAAAATGCTTATGTACAGGAAAACTTAGACGGCAAACCCAAAAATCTCTTTATCGGCTTTAATGTGATGGGGCCATCGTTTATGTACCGCATCAAAAAAAACACCATCAGCTTTGGCACACGTGTGCGAGCTATTACGACATTCAACGATTTGGATGAAAATTTCATCACCTCACTTTATAACGATTTTAGTCATATCCAAAACTGGATTAGTAGTTTTAACGATACGCGCCTTACGGGTTCTGTCAACGTGTTTCATGAATTTAATTTAGGCTACGCCAGAAGTTTCAAACTCAAAGAAAGACATTATCTGCATGCAGGGGCATCCGTAAAAATGACAACGAATATCTTCAATGCACAACTTTCAGTCAATCATCTCGACTTCAACCGCTACTTCAATGCAGGCATGAGTGATACGATGATCAATGCAGGAAATACAGAGTTTGAATTATTAGTCAGCAATGCTGTAACGGACAACGATTTCAACTATCATTTTGGCATCAATGGTTTTGGTATAGATGCGGGTGCGATTTATGAATTCAGGAAAAAGAATTCGGAAGAACATATTTTAATGGTCGGCTTTTCGGTGAATGATATGGGCTTTAATGAGTACAAAACCGGAAAATACAGTCGCAGTTTTAAAGGCAATAATCAGGATGTGCCATTGTCACATTTGGTAGAAAGCGATAATTATACGAATATCAATATTGATGCGATTTTGGACTCCTTAGGTGATTTTACGATTCCGAGCAAAAAGCAAAAAATCTATTTACCCACTACGATCAATGTTTTTGTAGATGCACGCATCGTGTCTAAGTTTTATGTCAATGCGAATTTTCAGTTTAACCCATTGTCTTTCAAAAACGGACTTGGCAAAGCCAATATGCCGAATGATATCACCATTACACCGCGTTTTGAAACCCGAATTTTCAGTGTGTATGCGCCATTAAACTGGAATAAATATGAGGGCATCAATTTTGGTGCAGGAGTTAAAATAGCTCAGTTTACTTTAGGTTCAAAAAATATCATTACTTCTTTTGCAAAAAAACGCTTTACAGGAATCAACTTTTATATGAATGTAGGCTTTGGCAAAGTGAAGAAGAAAGAGTAAGTAAGGGGAAAGGAGTTAGTAGTAAGGAGTAAGTAGTAAGTAGTAAGGAGTAAGTAGTAAGGAGTAAGTAGTAAGGTGTAAGTAGTAAGGTGAAGGTGGTTTTAAAAAAATTAATATAGTTAAGAGTATTGGAATTATAGTTGCCAGATTTTGGCATTGATTTTATAAAGCGAAATATATTAAAGTGTGATGGCTATTCATTCCTATAGAAATCATAAATATTTCCTCCAAATTTAGAACAAGGAACAAATAAAAAAGAAGGAATACTCTCATAGAAACTAATACTCGTATCATACTTACAATAAGAATTATTGTATGAAAAGACTAATGAATTTTCAGCTATTCTTTTTGGCAGTTCCCAATCCGAGGAATACCAATAGTTACCAATTCTCTTATTTTGCTTATTGAATAAAAAAGTTCCGGATGAAGCATGTAGCGGATATTTTTTTAGTTGGTAATATTGTATGGTATTCAAAAATTTAATTTCATTACCGGATTTAGTAATTATTGAACCCAAATAAATTGCCTCAAGTTTTATTAGTTCTGAGTCGTTTGAAAGATTAAGTTTGAAATTAGAATTTTGATTACACGTAATGATAATGGAATCTCTAAAGTTGTCATAAATTGAATCGAGATTAATTTGATTTTTTCTTGGAACTTCATAAGTTGAAGATAAGATGTCAGTGATTTCATTCTGCAAATAATTTCTTGATTTGCAACGAACCAATAACAATAATATAATTATTTTATTAATTATCTTTCTTTTATTAGACAACATCCATTTCTATTATTTTTTGAGATTGAGCATAGTTTATTTCTTTTCAGTCTAAAGCAATCTATGGTATCATTTGGATTTGGTGAGAAATTATAACTAACAGAAAAGTTGAATGTATTAATTGGTATATTTTTAATTGAAAACATTGGAGAATAAGTAAATAGTTTTCTGTTTTTTATTTTCCATTTTCCTTTAATGGTGTCAATTCCATAAGTATAAAAATATTGAAATGAATCCTTATCAAAAAAATGAATCCTTAGAGCTGGTGTGGCATCATTTACGAAGCATTCACTAATATAATAACCCTGCATTTGTCTTGAACAAGAAGACAATATAACGCATAAAAAAATGATCAAATGTTTCAACTGTTTACTTTTCTTTTATTAGACAACATCCATTTCTATTATTTTTTGAGATTGAGCATAGTTTATTTCTTTTCAGTCTAAAGCAATCTATGGTATCATTTGGATTTGGTGAGAAATTATACTTGGGGCATAATCCCAATGTATCATAGCATTTTTTTGAAAAAAAAGTTGAGGATAAGTATATTTTGTTATATTTTTTTGTCCAATTGCCTTTAATTGTATCTACTAAAAAAGACAGAAAATATTGAAAGGAATCATTAGAATAGAAATATATAACTAGTTCTGGCTTCGAATCGTATATTACACACTTACTGGTATATGATCCATTTAATTGCTGTTGCCTTAAACAGGAAGATAAAATTACCAAAAACAGTATAATTAATTTATAATTCATATTCTTGGTGGATAAAAAATTGTAGTTCTAAAAATGCTTTATTTAATATAGTGAAAATAGTAAAATAAAAAGATCTATAATGCACAATTTTAGATTAAAATCTAATGATTTTTTGTTTTCTAAGCTTATTGTAAAATTTAAACTTACACACATTTTCCGTATATTTGCACCTCTTAAAATTGGAAATTTATGTTTGAAAATTTGCAGGACAAGCTCGAAGGTGCCTTTAAAAATCTGAAAGGTGAAGGCAAACTCACCGAACTCAATATTGCTTCTACTATCAAAGATATACGCCGCGCCTTGGTAGATGCAGACGTGAACTATAAAATCGCAAAAGAATTTACCGATAAAATTAAAGACGAGGCTATGGGCAAAAATGTGCTCACCTCCGTTTCTCCGGGACAATTGATGGTAAAAATTGTAAGTGATGAACTGACCCAGCTCATGGGCGGAACGGCTACAGAAATCAATGTGAAAGCTAATCCGACCATCATCTTAATTTCAGGCTTACAAGGCTCCGGTAAAACAACTTTCTCGGGCAAATTAGCCAACTTCGTAAAAACCAAATTGAACAAAACGCCGCTGTTGGTGGCCTGTGACGTGTATCGCCCTGCAGCTATCAATCAGCTCACGGTGTTGGGCGAGCAAATTGGTGTGGAGGTATATTCGGAAATTGAAAATAAAAATCCTGTACAGATTGCGCAAAATGCTATTGCACATGCCAAGCAAAAAGGGCAGAATGTCATTATCGTGGATACTGCCGGCCGCTTGGCGGTGGATGAAGAAATGATGAACGAAATTTACAATGTCAAGCAAGCGATACAACCACAAGAAACCTTGTTTGTAGTGGATTCCATGACAGGACAAGATGCAGTGAATACGGCAAAAGCCTTCAACGATAAAATAAATTTCGACGGCGTTGTCTTGACAAAATTAGACGGCGATACGCGCGGTGGCGCGGCGCTTTCTATAAAATATACGGTGGACAAACCGATTAAGTTTGTTTCGCGCGGCGAAAAGTTAGACACCCTGGATGTTTTTTATCCTGAGCGTATGGCGCAGCGTATCTTGGGCATGGGTGATATTGTTTCGTTTGTAGAAAAAGCACAGGAGCAATTTGACGAGAAAGAAGCGCAACGTTTATCCAAAAAAATTGCCAAAAACCAGTTTGATTTCGATGATTTCTTGCAGCAAATCAATCAAATCCGCAAGATGGGAAATATCAAAGATTTGTTGGGCATGATACCGGGCGTGGGCAAAGCCATCAAAGATATTGACATCGATGATAATGCATTTAAAAAAATAGAGGCAATCATTTTTTCCATGACACCCGAAGAGCGCAAGAATCCGGATATTTTAAATGGCAAGCGCAGAGAGCGACTGGCAAAAGGTTCAGGAAATTCCATACAGGATGTCAATAATTTTATCAAGCAATTCGACCAGATGAAATCCATGATGAAGAAATTCCAAGGCATGGGCATGAAGAAGTAATTTGAGTTGTATTTAGTTTATTAGTTAAATAGTGTAATGGTTAATTAGTTCGTATTTGACAAATTTGACAAACTTAACTCATCAAAAAATTGGTACATTGTTATATCGATAAATTGGCACATTGGTACATCAACAAATCACTACATTAATACATCGATAAATTGGCACATTGGTACATCAACAAATCACTACATTAATACATCGATAAATTGGTACATTGGTACATCAACAAATCGGTACATCAATAAATTCGTATATTCGTTTATGAAACAATTCGGTATTATCGGTTTTCCGCTTTCGCATTCATTTTCGCCCGGCTATTTTGCCGCAAAGTTTGAACGTGAAGAAATAACAGATGCAAACTATGCCGTTTTTCCGCTTGAAAAAATAGAATATTTCAGTGATTTATGCCTTGAGTTTCCCAACTTAAAAGGCTTGAATGTAACGATACCTTACAAAGAAAAAATCATTGCGTATCTGGATGAACTTTCGGAGGAAGCCCAAAAAATTGGGGCTGTCAATACTATCTTATTTTCTGACGGAAAAAAAACAGGCTATAATACAGACATTTACGGTTTTGAAAACAGCCTCCAACCACTGCTGAATAACACCCATAAACAAGCACTCATTTTAGGCACAGGAGGTGCGGCAAAAGCCGTAGAGTACGTGTTGCAAAAATTGGGAATCGGGTATAAACATGTATCGCGGCATGAAACAGAAAATGCCTACTGCTATGAAGATTTATTTGACAATGACAGTATATTGCAAGCGCATACTTTAATTATCAATACATCGCCAATTGGCATGTACCCGAATACAAATGAGTGTCCGAATATTCCTTATGAGAAATTAACTCAAGCGCATTTGTTGTATGATTTGGTTTATAACCCCGAAAATACCTTGTTTATGCAGTGCGGTGTAGCACAAGGCGCAACCGTAAAAAACGGCTTGGATATGCTGTATTTGCAGGCAGAAAAAAGCTGGGAAATATGGAATAAAAAGCCTGTTTAGTTTAATAGTTTAGTAGTTGTACAATTTTTATTCTTTTTAGAAAACGACATAGTGGTGACACCTTCATCGGTGGATTGGTTAATTAGTTTAATAGTTTGGTAGTTTAGTATTGGTTCAAGTTTTATTCTTATCAGAAAGCCATGTAGTGGCTATACCTTTATAAAGAAAAAATTACCCCAAATAGAAAGCTATGTAGTTGCGACACTTGACATACTTAGACGAGTTGGCGGTTCAATACGGTTCGTGGTTGGCAGGTGATAACACCTGCCAAGAGCGGGGGTATTTTGTACTATAACATATACCGCACAGTCCAACTGTTGGACTTTTTTTAACATTTGCAGCCTGTTTTGTACCCCTCTTGGCTGTCCCCGATTCTTTCGGGACGAACACATTATTACGTAAAGTTCTCGTAGGTTGCTGTGTTGGTTGTCGCATATCCGAACGCTTAGTTTCGTATTGTTCTCGGACGTTGCTGGGCTGTGCCGTGTAACCAAAAATATTATTTCAAACAAACCCTAAAATACTCATCTGTACCTTCATAAATAGTTTTATTTAGAACTAATATTTCTTTATTTTCCATAAAACCAAAGCCATAATTATGATTATTCTTTAAAACGTAATAATCATAATTTCTTTTAGAGTCTTGACTAAAAGTATCTATAAATGATACATTGTTACCTACTTTATATTTTATAGTATTACCAATTATTTCAATCATTATTATTTCATTTGGTAATGTTTCATTAGACTTAATTTCTGATTTAATCTTAAATAATTTATATAAAAGTGTATCTTTTGTTATGTTCTTATCTGTTGTTAATATTACACTACTATCACAATTATTAGCACGTTCTGTTAATTTATTACTATGACAGCTATCACAAGCATACAAATTTAGAATTATCCATATAGTAACTAATCTAATCAATTGGCTTTTCTTGTCTTTTTAAACAATTTTTGATTAATTGCTTTATAAGCATTTTCCATACTTTGCTTATTCGCTGAAGTTTTATTACCATTATATGTTGCTTTCGCAGCTAAATAATTTTCATAAAGATTCTCATTGTTTATAATTGCATCATATTTTGCTTTAACAGTAGGGTCTAAGTTTTGATAAGCATTTGTTTTTTCAGATAAACTTCCTCTCCATGCCATCGCATTATACCAATCATTTGAATGAGTAGTCCCATAATTTACATCAAATTCTCTCATCCCTTTAACCATTAAATCAATATTACCTTCTGCCATAGTCTCATGCTCACCATGATAACCCTCTGGTGTGCCTTGGCTATTTTGAGATCCCGGTGTTGCTTCAATCTTCATCTGTTTATCTAATGTAGGATAATCAGATTGTTTCCCTTCTTTTATTGCCATTCCATATCTATGGTGTAATCCTTCATGTGTTATAACTTTTGCCATAAATGTAGGATCAACTATAAGTTCTCCATTTATCAAATATCCATTTGCTCCTATAAATAGGTTATATCCATTTGCACCTCGATATGGATCTGCTTTTCCATAATAGCTATAGTCGGCACTCGGTGTAATAAATACATTGTCTTGATTTTTAATAAACCTAATAAAAACAGTTTGGTATGTTTCAGTCTTAATTAATGCTTTGATTAATCCCTTATAGTTTCCATTAAAACCTGTCCAAACTACTTCTTGTCCATTGGGGTCAGAAAATAATATTGGATTATTTTGAAAACAAGTATATGATGACAAATTAGGATATTTAGCTATCAAAGGCTCTCTGTTCCAACGTCTGCCTAATCGACCATCGTACATCCA
>CAYVGM010000021.1:0-19967 GCA_964451125.1 uncultured Chitinophagales bacterium | reverse complement strand
AGTTACATCTGATTTTAATTGTATATTTGCTCATGCAGTTGTTTAAGCCACGAGAAGAAAGTAATTTTCAGGTTACCTACTTACCAGAATTTGAAGGCATACGAGGAATTTCGTGTTTGATGATTATTGTGGTTCACTTTCAAGGATTTTTTATCAGAGCTCCATATTCATTAGGATATGCACTTATGCATTTGTTTTACATGATGTCATCCTATCTTATTGTTAGAAACCTAATAGCACAAAAAAGCAAAGGACAATCTGCTAAACAATATTTCAAGAACTTTTATGTAAAAAGAGCTTTACGGATTTTTCCTGTTTATTTTTTTTATATATTTTTTGTAATTTTTTTGGTTTTCGGTTTAAACAAGCTACTGCATGGCAAACTGCACGTGCTTTGGGTTGATGTAAAAGAGAGTTTACCATTTTTGTTTACATTTACCTTTAATCTGAAAGACACGTATGCTTTCTTCATAAGTCAGCACTATATCCCATCTTTATTTTTTCACCATCTGTGGTCAGTTAGCATAGAGGAACAGTTTTATTTGATTATTCCATTTGTTGTTTATTTTATTAGCCTGAAAAACTTACGTAAGTTAACTGTGCTTTTTATGCTTTTATTTCCATTAATCAGAATTGCCGGGTTTTATTATTTCTGGGATAATCCGCATTTAGCTTCTTTTGGGAAAGAGAAATATGACTTGCTCATGGGCATCATGTATCGCAGCACATATTTTCATTTTGACACTTTCATGTATGGGATATTTGTTTTACTTTTTAGTTTTGAAAAACCCAAGTATCTGAAATGGTTCACCATAACATTTATCCTAATTTTATTTTTTACTTCGCTACTTTATGGAATACATTTAGCTCATTTACATCATGAAAATCTGCTCAAATACTTCCAATACAGAGGTGTAGAAATTCACGGCATGCAATTTAATTATATTGACCTTGTATTGAATATTATCTGTATTCTGATTATGTATGCAAGCCTGAATGGAACTTTTCCAAAATTTGTTACCAATGAGTTTTTAGTAGAAACCGGCAGGATTTCTTATGGACTATATGTTTATCAATACTTGGTTTTGATGCCGTTTATTGCTGTTAACCTGTTTTTACATAATAAAATACATCAACCTGTCATTTCTGTACTTATCGAATTAATTTTCATTTCAATCATTTTGGTCAGTCTGCGTTGGCTTGCCAAGTTAAGTTATTACAAAATGGAATTACCCATTATCAATCTTAAAAACAAAATACTTAATTGAACAAAGAAAGACTTATAAACAAACTTTATACTTCACCCGAAGTGTATATCGGATTCTTGCTTTTAACTGCATTTAAATTATTTCAGCATTATAATGCTCAAATTGATTTGCAGTTGTCTGATGACGGAGATTATATTTTATTCAGTTTTGCAGATTGGAATAAACTGCATTTAGATTTTGGCCCATCGTATAGTGTATATCTGAAATTATTTCATGTGATCAGCAAAAATCCGGTATCTATTTTTTTATATAATTATGTATTGCTGTGTACACTTTTTCCGTTATTACTATTTCTGTTTTTCATTCGAATACAAATACGGCCATTTATTGCATTCATCTTTAGCTATACTGTATTAACTGCTGAATTTAATTTAAATAACCAGATGCCACACGTTACTCATTTTGTACTCTGTTTGTTTTCAATTAGTTTAATATTCGGTACGTTCTTCAACTCAAAAATAATAAAGCTGGTAATCGTAAACGTTTCTATACTTATATCTTGCTATGCACGTCCTGAATTATTTTTATCATTTGTTATGTTTAATTTTTGGATTTTGTTTGAATTAACCAAAAATAAACAATATGCTTTTAGACAAAATATTGTTGCAGTTGGACTGCTAATTTTATTAAGTCTGTTACTTTTTATAAATTACAAACTGCCAGTTAGTGCTTCAACATTAGGTTACAACAGGAGTGTACTTGCATACTATCAGCATGATTTAATCAGCAGGAGAATGCATGGCGACAATGCTATAGAAAAAGTCTATTACTGGGATTGGATAAAGTCTGTTTATTCAAACAGTAGAACCTTATCAGAACTTATCATTCATTATCCAAAATTATTTATCAAGCATGTGTTGTGGAATGTAAAGTTAAATGCCGGACTATCCGGCTATTTAATCATCAGTTTATTGTTTCCAATTACTATCCTATATAAAAAATCAGGAATTTTATTAGCAGTTATTGCAGGTGTACTATTCATTTACTTATCATTAAAGAACAGAAAAAATGTAATGTTACAATTTCGTTCATCAGCCTTTTACTTTTTGGTATTATTATTATTTTCTATTCCATTCTTTATTACCTGTTTGCTTATATTCCCGAGGTTTCATTATATGTTTGCCCTCGTTCCTCTGATTTGTTATATCCTTGTCCAATGTTGTGAAGGATTCCGATTTAACGTATCTGCTAATAAGCTTAAAATAATTATTCTTGCATGTTTTTTTCTTATGGCTATATTTACGCCATCATTAGTTCAACTTAACTTTCTGTTTGGAAAAGAAGGTATAAATACTGAATTGTGCAGAAAAAAAACGGTTAACTTTATCAACCAAAATTTCTCAGATAAAAAACACATTGTTTATTGCGCACAAAATTTTGTGAGCTATTTAAATCCGGATAAATTTACTTATTATCATCTCATACACTTTCAGGGAAGTAATCATTTAAGTTATCGTCATTTTCTGGATTCATTAAATATTGATTTAATAGTCTATGATTCATCAACATTCCTTAATGGTTTTAACAAAGCAGATTCATCTTGGGTAAATATTACACAATTTCCAGAGAAAAATGGTTTCAAAAAAATTAATCCGGGCTTTTGTTCAGATTATTACATACACAAGAAAGAATAGTTTCCATCTCAATATACCATAGATTTGGTATGCTTTTTGTTTAGAATTGAGTTAATTTTGAACATAAAATAATTATCATGAAAAATCTATTTCTTCTCTGCCTATTGTATCTATTGCCATGGATGGTAAATGCACAGACTGCTTACACTGATTATTCAAATAGTGTAGTAACCTGTGAAACCTATGACTCCTACACTGGCGAGCCCAGTGGTGTAGGAAAATATTGGACAGTGAGTTCAACCGGCAGTAATGTTTATGTCATTTACACATCATCAAATACGATAAGAGAAGCGTTGTCGCTTGAAGTTAAAAAGAAAAATGCATACTCCGGCAAGTATGAGTTCTATGGCTCTTATTATATGTCTTATGATAAGAATGATCAAAAAAAATGGACTATGTATGACCTCAAATTTAAAGAAGCCGGAGACTATTCTTTGGCAGTAAAAAACAGCAAAGGAAAAACTTTAGCAGAAAACAACACAAACATCACTGTAGATGATGAAAAGATGAAAAAAGATGAAGATTCGTATAGTGATAATGAAGTTGATGACGAAGTAGATACGTATTATTACGAAAATTCAAAAATACAATTTGGCAAAGATGTAAATAATGGAGATATTGTTGACGAAAGCAATTCATTTTATTTGAGAGGAGGAAAAGTATCTGTTGCCGTTTTGCTCACACAAGATGATGCATTCAAAACAGATTTAATTTATGTAGATCTCTATGATGCTACTAATAGCAAAAAGATAGATTCCTATACATTTGATGGTATTGGCAAAGATTGGAACTGGATAAAAGTACAATTGGATTTCACAAAGAGAGGCAAATATTATATAGATGTCTACAACAGTAAAGATATTTTTATCAATACATCTGAAACTATTGAAATCAAATAGTAAAAATTAGCGATAAAAGAAGTCCTCTGACAGCAGAGGACTTCTTTATAATGAATGAAGTAGCATAATTATTGGGTACAATTACTTTATTTTTTTACATGTAAAAATAATTGTCATTCAACAAGATGACTTATTATTCATTCTAGTTTTTATTGTTTTAAAAGTGGATAATACTTTTCTTCCAAGACTCTAAAGTGCCATCGTTGATGACCAGCTAACATGAACCCCAAGGCTAAAGGGCAAAATTGCACACCGGAATATCCATTTCCCAGTTGATGTAACATATCCGATGTAAAAGATTGGTAAAGTTTTATGGTACCTTTTCTATTCAGAATCAGTTCTTCCATAAGGTCATCAATAGTTCTTCTGCCAGCTATAGCATTTTGGGCAAATAACTCTTGGTTATAGGGAATCATTTTTTGTTTGTCCCCTCTGGCAATAGCTGTAATACGGTAAGTAAACACCCGTTCAGTATCTATGTAATGCTGCAAGATATCTTTTATTGTCCATTTTCCCGGAGCGTAAGCTTTATCGTTCAAAGCCAACCATTTTTCCATTGGCGCATTTTCTATCTCTTGCAAACTTATTTGCAATGCTTCGACTATTTTTACATCTTCTGCTAAATGGATGTACCTGTCATAATACTCAGGCATTTTTATGATGTCAGATTTATACATATTAATTTATTATTATTTAGTATTTTTATTTATTGAATAGTTTAAAAAATACAATTAACCTTCCAATACAGATTATATATTGTATGTACTATGAGCTGACCTTGATGAATGCATAAATGAGTTGGTAACACTTGTTCGTTCAACATACCTGGCTACGTAATTGATCTTGCAAATAAGCTTTCCATGCGGGCTTATTACTTTGCATCAATATATGTTTTACCCATGCATTTCTTTCATGCCAAAGTACTGCTATTTCCCATACGCAGGTATTTATCCCATTATGACTGAATAAATTAAATTTGTCTGATATAGCATAATCTTGTAAATAAACGTGGGTTTGCAGCATATTTTCATCTACCCATCTGCTTAATACACCCATTACACCTTCTTTTACCTCATGCACCATCAAAATAGCAATATCATAAGTAGCAAAGCCTTGATGATCCATATTATCATACCATTGCAATGCCATTTGTTTAACGGTAGCAATGTTTTGCGGTGTTGCAATTGAGTTGCGGTTGGATATACTATAGTATTTAAATGAAATATTTTGTTGATAAAATACTTCAATGAAGTTGATGTATCGAGGCTGATATCTCGTCTTAGTTTTCATTGATTCATATTTTGCAGATAGTTCTTTTCGTAAGTATAAATAATTTCCAATATTTTTTTATCATCTTTAAACTTTTCTTTAAGAAGCACATAAACTTCAACGGCTCGCTTGTCATTCAGTAAATCTATCAATTGTAAGTTTTGAAAAACATCATTGAGGTCATCTTCATTCAATGATTTTTTAAACCTTTCATACAAAATGGGATAAGCTGACTGTGCCTTTCCTAAACTCGTTAGCAAATTGATGGCTGCAAAAGGGTAATCCCAAACGGGTGTTGCCAAATACCATCTGGGGGAACGATTATCCTCCAGACATGTAAGTGCATAGCCTGCTGCACGTACATCGCCTAA
This sequence comes from uncultured Chitinophagales bacterium, assembly GCA_964451125.1. GTDB lineage: Bacteria > Bacteroidota > Bacteroidia > Chitinophagales > JADIYW01 > JADJSS01. The sequence goes on along the minus strand of CAYVGM010000021.1, from coordinate 14,526 downwards.
TTGCTCTAATCCATTGAGTGCAGAAATGCGGTTTTGGTTTTTCCATGATTTTTGTTGTTCTAAATCCATCAAAATATCAAATGCTTTTGAGCTTTTAGTTTTACCTATGGCAACCGCTGCTGCATTAACTACTCTGTCGCTTTTATCCTGCAAAGCCTTTACATATAAACTTAAATATTCCTCATTGTATGTTTTTCCCAATACACCGATTGCAGTACTTTTAAGCCAGGATTCTTCATTAATAATCAAATCTTGCAGTAGCTGAGTAAATGTTAGATCATATGGCAATGTACTAATTTTAGATAAAGCTCCAAGTACAATCATTCTCCATCTCCAATATTTATCTGACTCAATTTCTGCAATAAAAACTGCTTTTATTGTCCCTTTTGTTTGATTTGTTGTGAGGCTATCATTGGCTATGGCTACTAGTTTATTCAGTGCATCTTGTTTTGCCAAAATATCATTACTTCTTTTTAGAAGGGAAAGGTATTCATCTTTAGTCTGTTTGTATTCGACTTCGCATAAAAATTTATTTTCAACATTAAAATTTACAAAGGCAGGTTCTTTTTTACAGCTAAATTCAAAGGTGTTTTCTTTTTGAGGTTTAAGCAAAACAGTATATATTTTACTGTCTACTTCAATTTCAATTTTTCCTTGAAAAAAATCAACTTGAGCACTTCGAATTGTACTATCAATGTCTTGTGTTTGAATAACTGTTAGTGCTAATTTTTTGCTTTCCTCATCGTAGCTTTTTTTCACCGTAAACTTTGGAAAGCCTGTTTTGTAAACCCATTGGTCAAAAAACCATTGATAAGATGTTCCGCTTATTTTTTCAACTGCTTCCTGGAAATTTTTCGTATTTACTTGTTTATTTGCAAATTGATTTACAAAATACTGAATAGTTTTCCACCAAGCAGTATTTCCCATTTCATGTTGAAGCATGTGCAGCACAAGTGTTCCTTTATATTTTGAATAATTATCTGTTGTGAATAACTCCAATTGTTCTATTTTATCAGGCACAATAGCATGCTTGTTATTGGATTGCCAGTCGTTTAAGACAGCCCCTTTTTCAAAAGGATAATACCACAACAAATACTCTGCCTTAGCATTGTCTTTTTCAGTATACTTGCCCGCAAAGTATTGAGCAAAAGCATTATTCAACCATATATCTTGCCAAGATTCAGGCATCAGTAAATTACCAAACCACTGGTTTGCCAAAGCTTGTACTGCAACACCATCCCACAAGTATTTGAAATCTTTATGTACTCCATCATCATCTACATAATTATCAGAAAGTATTGAGGCAGCATGTTGCCCAACTAATCCGGGAAACGGGTAATCTTGTACTACAACCTGACTATATGTTTTAAACGGATAGGGATAGCCTGTTTTTGATTCGAGAAAATGCATCATGTCAGGTAAATTTACCGTTGTTGCTTTAACCGCTTTTTTTTCATCAGGATAACCGAAATTATGTATAACTATTTGCTTGCATTTTTGCCTAATGTCACTAAATTCTCCTACTACTATAAAAGTTAAATAGGTTGAAAATTCAGTTTCCGACTTATAATGAAAAGTTTGTGTGCCATTTTGATGATCAATAGTTTCTACTAAATTTCCATTACTAACAACCATAAGTGGTTTTTCGACAGTAGCCATTACTTCAACACTTTGAATATCCGAGATATCTTCATGACAAGGGAACCAGTATTTATTAGTTTCGGACTCACCACAACTCCATATTTGTTTTCGCTTATTAGGCGTTGTAGTTGTAGGTTGAAAAAAACGCAGTCCCTTTCCAAAACTACCGCTAATAGCATTAGGATCTGCTTTATTTTCGTAATTGGTATGATATGCTATCTGTATAGTTAGTGTTTTATTGGCACTATAGAATGTATCTAAAGTGATGAGTAGATTATTTTTATTGTCACCTCCGTCATATATAAATGAAAGTGGTTTACTGTCTAAGGTAATTTCTTTAATGCTTAAATAGCCGGCATCAAGTACAATAGTATTAGTTTGCATTAGTACTGAAAAAGTAATTTCTGCTATACCAATGGCTTGTTTCTTTTGCCAGTCTAATTGCAATTTAAGTGTTGTATGTTTTACGTTAATTTCCTGAGCTTGTACCATATAGCAGACTATTAACAATGAGAAAACAGTTATTATTTTATTCATACATTTCTCTCTTTAAAAATTCTGAATAATTGTTTTTCACTTTGCAAACCAACCTTATTAGCAATTTCTATTTTAGATAAATCTAAATTTTTCATCCACTCCGTAGCCTTTGCACGCCTGACATTGCTGATGTACTCATTAACCGTAATGCTAGTTTCTTTTTTAAATATTCTGGTAAAATTGCGTTCACTCATGTTTGCAATAGCTGCTAATTCTGTAAGACTCATTTTTTTTCCGATATTTTCATTCACAAAATCCTGTACTTGATGGATGCCGGCATGTATATGATTTCTGAATTTCAGCAACTCGCTTTCTTGAGAAGCATTACCTCTGCGTCTGTTATAGACCACGAGCTCTCTAGCTACCAAATGAGCAAAGTGACTACCTTCTAATTTTTCTATGATGTGTAGTGTTAAATCAATTCCTGCAGCAATACCAGCACTTGTATAAATGCCATCCTCATCTGTGAACAAGATATTTTCCTGCACATTAATTTTTGGATAATGTTGTTGCAGTGCTTTGGTTTTTTTAAAATGTGTTGTACAATTTTTTTCATTTAACAGCCCACTTTCAGCCAATACAAACGCTCCCATACAAATACTGCAAATACTTACACCTTTCTGGTATTGTTTACTAATCCATTCGAATAAATTACGTTTTGATAAAAATTCAGAAGAGGTAAGATAAGAATAGTCAGCACCTGGAATAATCAGATAATCATTTGCTGATAATTCTATTTCTTCAAAATAGCTCAACGCTGCAAATGGCAAACCGCTTGTGGTTATTACCTTTTCGCCAATGCCACAATACTTAATGACAAAGTTGGCATTATACTCAATTGCTTCATGGATAGCTTGGTCTGGTCCTGCTAAATCAAGAATGTGCAATTCTGGCAGAATAAGAAAAACAAATTGAATTTTCACTGTATAAAATTTATATACAAATGTAGAGGCAATCATTCAAATAATCGAGACAAGAAAAAGACTTTTCCAGCCAAAAAAAATTTAAGGAATTATTTTACATATAGACGTATAAATATATAATATATTTTTATAAATAGTACTGTAAGAAACAACCTACAGAAACCAGTAAGCTGAGTGCATTTCACACATAAAACCAATATATAAACACAGTAACTAAAAATATATATATTTTTTGTAATATTAAAAACTACAAAAACAATGTTGCAATAAATTTAATTTCTAGGCAAATTTTGTATACTAATTGACATAGCGAATTATTCTTTTAATCAATTAAAAGAAAACAGAATGAAATTAGCTTAGTCGCATTTTTTTATAAACAGATAATACCTACTTTTAAGCGTAGTGATAAGACGAAATTAATTTGCTGTGATTACGAAAACATTTTTATGAACAGCTATTCTTTTATAGGTTATACTTCAGGTTCTAAATCTCTGAACATTCCCATAAACTTGAGCATAGCACCTAAATTGCTGATTCTGATTTTGCCCATCATCACTTGCATTTGTTTATTTACTCTGCCTAATTCTGCATCTTCAAAATCTGTTGATTCAGCAGAGATGACACAATCTGGTTCGCCACTCAAACCTTCTGAAACGGTACAACTTCCATTGGCCACATTAACTGTAAAATCTCCCCCATTTTCTCCACTTAACTGAAAATGAAATACACCACTTTGATCGGCAGACTCATCTGTTTTAAAACGATTGGGCAAGTCTAACATAATTTCTTTTGCTGTCATTTTTTTCTTGATTTAATTTGTTACAAATTTTATTTAGCTTTTGACTAAAAATAAGACTAAATATTTGGTTGACCAAACATTTGGTAAAATAATCTTGTTTCATAATTTTATATTAATTACCATTTTTCATTTTCAATAAAATCAGTATTTTACATGCTTAGAACAAAAAAATATGGTCATCCAATCTAAAATCAATATTAACAGCTCAGCATATAAAGAAAACTATGCTCAAATGCTTGAAAAAATTGACATATTGAAAAAGCATTTGCAAAAATCATTGTTTCAAGGTGAAGAAAAGCATATAGAGAAAGCCAAAACCAAAGGGAAAATGCTTGCCCGAGAACGCGTAGAATTATTACTCGATCAGGATTCTCCGTTTTTAGAACTTTGCCCGCTGGCAGGTTTAGAAACAAAGGGAGGCTTTGGCCCTGGTGGCACGATGGTGGCAGGTATTGGTTTTGTGTCCGGTAAAATGTGCATGATTAATGCCAATGTAGGCACCAACAAAGGCGGTGCCATTGATATTGCAACATTAAAAAGAGCTTTGCGAATTGGAGAAATTGCCAATGAAAACAATCTGCCTTGTATCAATCTTGTAGAAAGTGCCGGAGCAAACCTTCCCGACCAGGCACAGGTATTTAATTTAGGAGGCAATAATTTTAAAGAAATTACACGCAGGTCTAAACAAGGCATTACAACCATTTCTATAGTATTCGGTAATTCAACTGCCGGCGGTGCTTATATTCCGGGCATGAGTGATTATACCATATTCGTGAAAAATCAGGCTAAAGTCTTTTTGGCAGGTCCGCCTCTCGTAAAAATGGCAACAAATGAAATTGTAGATGATGAAACATTAGGAGGTGCTGAAATGCATTCCAAAGTTTCAGGAGTATCAGATTATTTAGCCGAAGATGAATTAGACGGCATACGGATAGCTCGAGAGCTGATGGCAAATTTGAATAACGTACAATCAAATTCCGAATTCCAGCCCTCAACCAAATATAAAGAACCGCTTTATAATATTGATGAATTACTTGGAATCATTTCTACTGATGTAAAAATACCATTTGATTGTCGGGAAGTAATTGCAAGAATTGTTGACGGTTCAGAATTTCATGAATTCAAAAAAGATTATGGATCAACCCTCATTTGTGGATTTGCAAAAATACATGACTACCCGGTTGCGTTAATTAGTAATAATGGAGTATTATTTAATGACTCTGCAAATAAAGGTGCGCATTTTATTCAGCTGTGCAATATGAACAATACGCCCATTTTATTTTTACAAAACATAACAGGATTTATGGTAGGTAAAGATTATGAGCGAAGCGGTATTATAAAAGATGGTGCAAAAATGATAAATGCTGTTTCTAATTCTGAAGTTCCCATGTTTACTATCATGATGGCGGCATCCTATGGTGCAGGTAATTATGCCATGTGTGGCAGAGCGTATAATCCACGATTTATTTTTTCTTATCCTAATAGTATGATTGCTGTAATGGGCGCAGAACAACTTGCAGGCGTAATGCAAATGGTAGCTAAAGAAGGTGCCCTAAAAAGCGGTAAACCTTGGGATGAAAATCAGGCTGAGCAAATGAAAGCATTTATGAAGCTGGAAATTGAAAAACAAAGCAATGCATTTTTTGCAACCGGACAATTGTGGGATGATGGCATTATTGACCCTCGCGATACCCGTCATGTTATGGGATTGATATTAGCTCTTACCTATATGCAAAAAGTAAAAGGCACTAATGCCTGGGGAGTTTACAGAATGTAAAAAAATATTTTATATATTTTATAAAACACTTTAACTAATTATCGTAGCCATAATTTTTCTGCTACCACCCTGGTTTCTGAATTCGCATAAATAAATCCCTTGCCAAGTACCTAAATGTAATTTATGATTAACTATGGGTATAGTCAGTGAATTTCCTGTCAGTACCGATTTGATATGAGCAGGCATATCATCGCTGCCTTCAAGTGTATGAAGGTAATATGGTTCATTTTCCTTTACAGTTCTGTCAAACCAATTTTCCATGTCAATACGTACATCAGGATCTGCATTTTCATTAATCAACAATCCTGCTGAAGTATGCAGAATGAACAAATGCAGCAAACCTTTTTCTGGTAAATTTTGCAATTGTAATACAATTTGTTTGGTAATAAGATGAAGTCCCTTTTCAAATGGCGGAAGTTGTAAAGAATATTGTTTTATCATGAAAACACTTTGTATAAGCAAAATAACAAAAATTACGGAAAATTATTACTCAAACTAAATCAATTACTTATAAAATCTGACATGGCAAAGATGAAAAAATTAATATTGACATAAATACAAGTCTTTGAATCTTCGCTACTATATTGCTTAATTTTAATACTCACTTTTAGTTAACTGTTTATGAAGCTTCCTGGAAATCTGCCTGCCTACAACGCCCCCGACACCCGATATTTTAAATCCAAAGAAGAATTCAATGAAGCCGTAGGCAAAGATTTTATAGCTTATGCAAATAAAGTATTGGAGAAGGGAGAAAAATTGCTGGTAGGATTATCACATGGTCAATCGCCGTCGGGAGCATATCAGTATATTTTTGACAATTACACTAAAATCAAAAACCCCAAAAATATCTATTATTCTTTTGTCAACTCTCCTTTAAAAAGCCAGGAGCGATTGGTAGGCATTTTCCATGCAGGTCCGTTTCTGAAGACTTTGGTAAGAACGGGTATGATTACCCGTGAACAAGTTTTAGGCAGAAATATTGATGATGAGAATTTAGAAGCATACATGGAGGAATTTAATTATACGCTTACAAACTTCCTTAAAGAAAATAATAAATCAGGATTTGACTATGCATTTTTAGCTTCCAACCCGAAAGGTAGAATTGCCGGAATTGAGCGCAATTCAAAAGCATTCGAATCAAAGGATGTATCTACACTCGTTTTGCTCAACAAAGAAAAAGAAATTACCACAACACCTTATTTTCTCCAACAAACAAAACGAATCGCATTTTTAGCTACAAAATCAGATAAAAGAAGACCATTAGCATGGCTTTACAGCACTACGGCCAAATCTACAGAAAGCCCAAGTTTTATCCGGTTTATTGATAATGTAAAAGAAAGACTTACCGTTTTTATAGATGATGAAGCACTTACTTGGCCACAAATCGAAATAAAGCGCGACACTCGTTTTGGTACGACAACCATACGCTTAGACTTAACTTATCCGTATAAAGAAAATGCAAAAGAGAAACTTCCCGTTATCTTGCTTATCCATGGATTTTTAGGATTGAACTCGTTTGATGGTTTACTGACAACCCTACCAACCACTAAATATATAGCGGCGGCAATGCACTATGGCACTATACCCAATGATTTGCCTGTTGATGATTATTCCAAACATGTCATGCGTAATATAAACGCAGTTGTCGAGTTTTTTGGCGACAGAGGTCACCCTGTGTATATTTTTGATCATTCCATGGGTAATATTTATTTCTTGATGAGTGACCATTACATTGACGAATTACCGGGCATTAAAAAATATCTGCGTGGTCGTATCGGTGCAAATCCATTTTTTGGCGAAGAAGCCAAACATGCCTTATTGGGTTTTTTGGATAATGTAATTATTCCATCCATGTCATTCTCTGAATCTATTATAGAAAAACCATTTGTACTGGCATTTCGCCGCATTATTCCGCTCGACTCTAAAAATGGGGTAAGAAAAAGAGGTATCACATTTTCTGAGATGCTTATTAATAAGAAAGACTCTGCTAACAGTAATATATGGAAAGCGATGAAATCACGCATAATCTATTTAATGGCAAATATGGATTCATTGCCTCATCTCAATCGCATTCCAATAGAGAAAGCACTTAATAAAATTCCACCTAAAGTATTTGCCATTCAGGTACACTCTGCTTTACAAGAATCCGTGAACTTTGACAAACAAAAGGGTTTAGTCAATATGCTAAAATTAAATAAACGCATTTTAATACTAAAAAGTGAAAAAGACGGCGTGGCGAAGTTTGTTCCAAGGCTGTATGAAGGCGATGATAGCATCCAGATTATAGATGTTACGAACAAAGATGAGACAGATTTGTTCAGAGAACATTTGTACCACATGGTCGATCCACAACTTACTACACGAATCATAGACAATTTCATTACTGAAGTGGAAGCCGCATACAATTCAAATTAAGATTTTATACAATTGATATTTAATATCGATAAATAAAGAGATAGTCGTATTTTTATGGACAGCTAAGCTGGGCATGAAAAAGGAGAAATACTATTATAACCCCAATACGCTAAAGTATGAGCGGTACAAGATGAGTTGGAAACAACGCTTGTTGCGCATTACAGGTTTTTTCACCTCGGCCTTTTTTTTCGGCTTTTTGGCCATGGTACTTGGCTATTCACTTTTTGATAAACCGGATGAAAAAGAAGCAAAACTGGAAGTGGTAAAAATGCAGGAACGCTATGATATTTTGGATAAACGAGTGGATGCATTGACCAAAGTATTGCAAGATATGGGCGAACGCGATGATAATATTTATCGAGTAATCTTTGAATCAGAGCCTATACCGGACAATTTGAGAAACGGACAAATTAATCAATCAAAGGTATACAGCGAACTAAAAAATGTACCCGATGGCAAGCTGATTGACCGTGTGCTTAAAAAAATTGAGAAATTAGAAAAATCGGCATATGTTCAATCCAAATCATTTGATGAGCTATCTAAACTGATTAAAAATAAACAAGAAATGCTGGCTAGTATACCAGCCATACAACCTGTCAGCAATAAGGACCTAAAGCGTATTGCATCAGGTTTTGGCTATCGGATTGATCCCGTATATAAAACTACCCGTTTTCATGCAGGATTAGATTTTACCGCTGAAACAGGAACTCCCGTGCATGCTACAGGCGATGGCGTTGTAGAAATTGCAGGCTCGATGGGCGACGGATATGGAAATAAAGTTGTCATCAATCATGGTTATGGATATCACACACTGTATGGTCACAATAGTAAGATATTAGTTAGCGTAGGACAAAAAGTGAAACGAGGAGAATTAATTGCCTTGGTAGGCAGCACCGGAAAGAGCACCGGACCGCACTGCCATTATGAAGTTTGGAAAAATGCCAATAAAATAGATCCTGTTAATTTCTTTTTTAACGATATTTCACCCGAACAATATGACCAATTGCTTAAATTAGCCGAACAAAGTAATCAGTCCTTTGATTGATACGTATGACAGTAACAAATAAAAAAGCGATATAAGCTTCGATAAACATCTTTAAATAATACGATATGCCGTATAAAGAAAAAGAGATTCAAAAAATGTATTACAGCATCAGCGAAGTAGCTAAGCAGTTTGATGTAGCACCTTCCCTGTTGCGTTTTTGGGAGACAGAATTTGACATACTTCGTCCAAAAAAAACATCAAAAGGCAACCGGCTTTATACGCAAAAAGACATTGACAGCCTCCGCATAATTTATCATTTAGTAAAAGAAAAAGGGTTTACCTTGGATGGTGCTCGCAAAAAACTGAAAGAAAAAAACACGAACGATACGGAAGTTCACACTGAAATAATTTCAAGATTAAAAAACATTCGTTCTTTCATTGAAAAAATGTATAACGACCTGTAATTCATACAAGATGCGCCTATACCGATATATATACATATTATTCTTATTAACCTTTCACACGGGTTGTAAAAACCATGAATTTTCTGACAATATTACCAATCGTTCCCCCTATTTTTCTGCCATAGTAGGTAATAACGACAATAATATTTTTCGCAATGTAAATTTTGGGCTCAAGCAGGATGTCGTCAAAAAAGCTGAAACATCCAAGCTTTTTGATTTTGCCCCCGACCATATGTTTTATGAAGTTACATTTCCTGATGACAGCTCTCAATTTCAGGAATATGCCGACATAGAATATTATTTTAATGAACAGGATATACTGGATATCGTTGTAGCAAAAATTTATGTCAACGATAGCATTCAGCAAAGCCAGTTACTTGCCAATTTACAACAGTATTATAATGCAAAACTCGGCAGTTCTGCCATCGATAAGTTTAATGGTGAATTCTGGAAAGGACAATTTTCACAGGGAAAATCAAAACCAATGGATTATTTTGTATTTATTGAACCACTGCCAAAAGAATTCGGCATCTCTTTAGAATTTAAGTTACAAAACGCCAATTAGTATTTAATTTATTTATTACATTAAATTATAAATAAATTCCTGTTTTTATAAAATCTTCATTTGTTATTCAATTTCATTAAGATTTTATCAGGCAAAGCCGTATCTATAATCCTTTGTTAATTCCATCTTATTGCATACAAACTTAACTTTCAATTTACAATGCATGCATTGGAATTTCTTACTTTTGATAAAAATAGTAAAATGAAAAAAGTTGTTTTTATTGACGGTGTACGCACCCCATTTTTAAAGTCGGGCACCGATTATATGGATTTAATGTCATACCAGTTAGGGCAATTTGCCATCAAAGGGTTATTGGATAAAACGGGTATCGACCCCAACGAAGTGGACAGAGTAATATTAGGCAATGTAATTTCAAATGTAAAAACAGAAAACGTTGCCCGCGAAGCTGCTGTAACTGCCGGTATTCCGGTAAAAGCACCTTGCAATACCGTGAAACAAGCTTGTATATCTGCCAATCAGGCAATATCTAATGCAATGGACAGCATTCAATTAGGCAGAGCAGATGTCATTATTTCAGGCGGTACCGAATGCACATCTGATACACCCATTGGTTATACCAAAGAAATGCGCAAAAAACTGTTCGCTGCACAAAAACTGTCGAGCCCGATGGAATATGTGAAATTTGCAACTACGCTTCGTCCCAATGATTTTCTTCCGGACAGACCTGCCGTTGCTGAGTTTATCACCGGACGAACTATGGGTCAGGATTGCGAAATATTAGCTCAAAAATTCGGAGTTACCCGAGAGGAACAAGATGAACTAGCAGCAGCCTCTCACCAAAATGCAGGCAAAGCCTTTGATGCCGGTTTTATGGATGATATCATTGATGTGCAGTTACCGCCAAAATTCACGCCTATTTCTAAAGACAATGGAGTTCGTGGTGATACTACTGTAGAAAAAATTTCAAAACTAAAACCTGCCTTTGATAAATATGTGGGTACGATTACGGCAGCTAACGCTTCTTTTTTGACAGATGGTGCAACAGCCGTATTACTGACATCAGAAGAGAAAGCAAAAGAATTAGGCTTAAAACCTAAAGCTGAATTAGTTGACTATGTATTTACAGGTGCCGATTTGTATGATGAGTTATTGTTAGGTCCTGCTTATTCTATTGCAGAATTATTAAAAAGAAACAAGCTTAAAGTGGAAGATATTGATGTTTGGGAAATTCACGAAGCATTTGCCGGACAAGTGCTTGCCAACTTGAAAGCTTTGGAAAATGAAGAATGGTGCAAATCGCATGTAGGTTATGAAGGGGCAGTAGGCAGCATTCCAAAAGAAAAAATAAATGCATGGGGCGGATCATTATCCATTGGTCACCCTTTTGGTGCAACCGGAGGAAGACTGCTTACGATGGCTGCTAACCGCTTACAAAAACAAGGCGGAAAATATGCCATCTTAGCCGCATGCGCTGCCGGAGCACACGGTACAGCGATGTTGATTAAGAAGTGGGATTAGTAATTAGTGATTTGTGATTTGTAATATGTTATAATATAATTTTTGATAGTTATTTTAACAAGGCAATTTTATGATTAAAAGTAATGTAACTTATAAAAATCTAATTTTGTGGCATCATTCAATGGAACTTGTTACAAGTATATATACAGTTACTAAGACATTTCCAGAATCAGAAAAATTCAATTTGATATCCCAATTCAATAGAGCTGTAGTTTCAATTCCTTCAAATATGGCAGAAGGATATGGCAGAGCAAGTGCAAAGAACTATATTCAATGCCTTAAAATTTCAATAGGATCTGTTTATAAAGTTGAAACTTTACTACTAATTTCAAAAAAAATAAACTATTTATCTTCTGAGAAATACATAGAATTTCAAAATTTATTAGAAGAAATTTCAAAATTATTGAATGGATTAATTTCAAGTATTCAAAGAAAAATTGCATAATCACTTATGCCTCGTGCCAAGTGCATATTGCCTATAAACAAATAAACAATTTATGAGACAACAAGATTATATCTCCGTACAAAAATCTCCCAATGGTGTATGCACCATCTGGATGGATCAGAAAAATGAAAAAATCAACAAAGTGGGTCCTGATTTGATTCAGCTCTTTGAAGATGTTTTTACGGAATTAGATAAAGATGATTCTATCAAAGCTTTTGTCATCAACAGTAAGAAAAAAGATTTTATTGCCGGTGCGGATATCGAGATGTTTCAAAAGGTAAAAAACAAGGGCGACTTTGAACCCATTACACGTAAAGGTCATGCTATTCTGAACAAAGTAGCAGCATCCAAAAAGCCTATCGTGGCTGCCATAAACGGCAATTGTTTAGGTGCAGGACTGGAAATTGCACTGGCTTGCCATGCGCGGGTTTGCAGTAATGACAAATCCACCAAAATGGCATTGCCCGAAGTAAAACTGGGACTGTTGCCAGGCGGTGGCGGCACACAAAGACTACCGCGCTTAGTGGGCTTACAAGCAGCCTTGGATATGATGCTCACCGGGAAAAATATATTCCCCTATCCTGCCCTCAAAATGGGCTTGGTGGACAAAGTAGTACATGTAAATGCTTTACAAGCTACAGCCGAAAAACTGGCATTGGAAGTTGCTGCATCACCTATAAAAAGAGAACGCAACGACATCAATATGAATACCGTTAGAGCCGGTTTTCCTGCCTTACAATCTAAATTGATGAATATGGTGATGGAAGCACCATTGGTGAATAAATTTGTCTTCGATCAGGCAAAAAAAATGGTGGACAAACAAGCACATGGCAACTATCCCGCTCCTTACAAAATTTTAGAATGTGTAGAAACAGGCTGGAACCAAGGCATGGAAAAAGGACTGGATGCAGAAGCCGTAAAATTTGAAGAATTATTACTTGGTGATGTTTCTAAACAACTGATTAATATCTTTTTTGCCATGACGGACAAAAAGAAAAATCCTTACGACGAAAAACTGATTAAAAAAGTTCACCGTATGGGCATCATAGGTGCAGGTTTTATGGGTGCCGGCATAGCCGAAGTTTCGATAGACGATAGCATGCATGTACTACTCAAAGATGTCAACCAGGATATGATTAATTCGGCATTCAAAACCATTTATGACAGCAATAATAAACGTGTTTTGAAAAAAGCCATGACCAAGATAGAACTAGAAGAAAAAATGGCACTTTTATCCGGCAGTTTGAATTATGAAGACTTAGACAATCAGGAAATTATAATAGAAGCTGTGTTTGAAGATTTGAATTTGAAACAAAAAATAGTAGCGGATGTTGAAGCCAATGCAAAACCTAATACCATATTCGCTTCCAATACTTCAGCATTGCCTATCAAAGAAATAGCAGCAAAAGCCAAGCATCCGGAGTTGATTATCGGTATGCATTATTTTTCTCCCGTGCCTAAAATGCCTCTTTTAGAAATTATAAAAACTGACAAAACTGCTGACTGGGTAACGGCAACTTGTTATGATGTGGGGGTGCGCCAAGGCAAAACCGTCATCGTTGTAAATGATGGTCCCGGATTTTATACCACTCGTATTTTAGCTCCGTTGATGAATGAAGCACAATTGATGCTGGACGAAAGCGGCGATATTTTGCAGATAGACAAAGAGATGAATTTATTCGGTTATCCTGTTGGACCGATTACGCTGGCTGATGAAGTTGGAATAGATGTAGGCGCACATATTATGAGTGGAGAGCTGATGCAGGAAATGTTGAAACAGCGCCCGGATTTCAAAGTAAGCAAAACCTTGTTGGAAATTTCTAAAACCGGATATAAAGGCAGAAAAAACAAAAAAGGGTTTTATAAATATGATGAAAATGGCAAAAAAGTTCAAGGTCAGGTGGACAGTCAGATTTATTCATATTATGGTGGCAATAGCAGAAAAAAATTTGATGCACACGAAATACGTATGCGCTGTGCTATGGCAATGGTAAATGAAGCCGCACTTTGTTTAGAAGAAGGAATAATAGCTAATCCGTTAGACGGCGATATAGGAGCAGTATTCGGCTTGGGCTTCCCTCCTTTCCGTGGCGGTCCATTCCGATACATAGACAGTTTGGGTGCTGCAAAAGTGGTAGAAATACTGAATGAACTGGAACAAAAATACGGCGCACGATTTAAAGCTGCTCAAATACTTATTGACTACGCCAAGAAAGGGAAACTCTTTTACAATAAGTTTAGTAGTTAATTAGTTTAGTAATTTTATTAATAAGTTTGGCTCTTACAAATACTTTTTTTTAGTAATTGGTATATTGGTACATTAGCTAATTGGTTAACTCGCTAATCAATAAGCCACGTAGTGGCGACACCTTATTGGGTTATTGGTTATTGGTCATTGGTTATTGGTTATTGGTTAATTTGATAATAATTTTGAATTGCACTAACACGTATTTTGTAATTGGGAATTCGGCACATTGCTACATTAGCAATTGGCTA
>CAYVGM010000020.1:19222-20485 GCA_964451125.1 uncultured Chitinophagales bacterium | reverse complement strand
GTAAGATCTGGTTTAATCGTAGAAATACGATAGTATTTTTTTTCTTCTTCAATAATCGTATCTTTTTGTTCCAGTATTTTGAAAATTAAATTTTCAAAGACTGCGCATAAGCCAACTTCATCATAGACTTCGAGTTTGAAGCAATATTCGTCTTCGGCTTTTTGCATCACATATACTTTTGCATGTCCAGCCGAACCTTGTGGTAGTTTTGTTATGCTAAATCTTTTAGCAGTAAATGGAATATAGGTTGTTTGCGTCTGTAAATATGCAGGAACTAAGGCAGTTTGCAGCATGGCATCGAGCCAGGCAGGATGAAAATAAAATGAAAGACCATCAATAGCATGCAATTCAATATTGCTTTCATACAAGCCGACAACATAACGGATTTCTTTTATGGGAGTAAATTCTTGTTCGTAATTCAACTGAATATTAGCGCAATTGGCATAATGGTCTTTTCCATTGATATGATGAGGTAATTGAGATGAGGTAAATTTTTTAGCTTCACTATGTTTTTCCTTCAGTAATATTTCTGCGACAAAATGTTCAGTTTCGTCATCAGCATAGATACCGAACGAGTACAAATCTCCGATTTTTTGCTGTAGTACAATTTTTATTTTAGCAGAGGAGTCCTCCTTTAAATAAAGAGGATTGCGAATGCTGATATTATCCATTTTACAGGATGTAAATCCGGTTAGTTCGCGATAAGCAGCATAACCAATTTCCAGAAATGCAGCAGCCGGGAAGACTACAGTATCGCCTATCTTATGTCCACTTAAAAATGGAAATGAAATAAGTGAGATTACAGACTCCCAGATATGTGTCTTTATTCCCTCCGCTATATAGCTGTATCGCTGCAGAAACGGATGTGCTACATGACCATTTATCAATCGTGTTTTACCGGATACGTTTTGTTCTTCTTTTAACCAGTAATATTCTTTCTGCCAGGGGTATTCGGGAAGGCGTATTTTTTCGTATTGAGAACCATAATAATTTCTCCAGTTTACAAATGCTCCATTGCAAAATGCTTTTGCTAAGCTTCTCGTAAATTGTTCGACATCATCTTTATCTCTTTCTGTGCTTTCAATAACAACTGCATCAGCAGAGGCACTTTCAATGTTTTCTGCAATGGCTTGTGTGAGTACAGGATGCGGGCTTACTTCTATAAATAATTGCACCCCATCTGCAATTAATGATTGTAAGGTATCTGCAAACTGTACCGGTTCGCGCAGATTATCTGCCCAATAAGTGGCATCTAAACTTATG
>CAYVGM010000020.1:12296-19212 GCA_964451125.1 uncultured Chitinophagales bacterium | reverse complement strand
CTTATGGTGTTGTTTATTTTGTGACCAAGCACTGTAGAGTAAAAATCAATGTTTGGCTGTTTAGGTTGCAGATGACTAAGTTGTTGTTTTAGCTCTGATTTAAGTTCATCCATCTGGTAGCTGTGCGACGCCACATCTACTTTTATCAGCCTACTGAATATTTCCATTTTTTCAAATGCGGCGACAATCTGTTCTATTTCATGAGCATCACCAGTAATTACAGCAGATTTCGGACTATTTACTACACCGATATGGACATGCTTATAGTTATTTGAGTATAGGAATTTCTGCACTTCTGCATGCGGTGATGCAATATAAGCCATAGCACCCATGCCACTCTTCTTGCGCATCAGTTTACTTCTGGTACAAATAATACATGCAGTTTCATCTATACTGATACTACCTGAAATATATGCTGCGGCTACCTCGCCCATACTATGCCCGATGACAGCATGAGGTATGATACCATAATGCATCCACAATTTTGCTAAAGCAATCTCGACTGCAACGAGAGCCGGTTGAATAATGGCAATATCTGTCAGTCTGTCTTCATCGGCAAAAAGGACTTCAATTAAGTCCCAGTCTGCATAGTTTAGTATTGCTGTACGAATTTGTTCTATGCAATCTTTAAATACCGGTTCGGCAAGATATAGTGCTTTACCCATCCCATGCCATTGGGCACCCTGGCCAGGGAAAACAAATGCGATTTCAGGTTGTTTAAATGCGGCAATCTGATGTATTGAATTGTTTTCTTCTTTCGTTTGAATCAATTCATTTAGTTTGGTTACCAGATCTTCATAATCAGTAAACAGAACAGCTGTTCTAATATGTAAATTTGCTTTATGAAATGAAAAATTACGAACGAAATTGAGATAATTTTCTGAATTAATATCTTTAAGTATAGCAGATAAATATGCATTTACTCCTTTTGCATTTTTTGCTGAAACAGGAAGAATATTATATTTTCGATTTAGTGTTTGAGCTGGTTTCTTTGCATAATACTCTTGTACGATAACATGTGCATTTGTTCCGGTAATTCCGAAGGCATTTACCCCTGCAACCAATGGAGCATTGTTTTCATTATTCCACTCATGAGGCTCAACGGGAATTACAATACCCATCTTATCCCAATTAATATCCGGATTTAATTCATGACTTCGCAGATTTGGAGGAATTGTCTTATTTCTGATAGCAATTATTGCCTTAAAAAGACCTGCAAAACCTGCCACTGCTTCAGTATGTCCAATATTCGTTTTAACCGAACCTACATAAATTTTATTTTCTTTCTTTCTTCCGTTATCGGAGAGCGCATTCCATATAGCATTTATCTCTGAGGGATCTCCAGCCTTAGTTCCTGTGCCGTGTGCCTCTATATATTTTATAGTATGAGGGTTAATATTTGCTTGCTTGTAAGCTTTTTCTAAAAGAGATTGCTGAGTTAAAGAACTTGGAGCCAGCATATATTCATTAGAAGCTCCATCATTATTAATTGCGCTTGCAGGCAATATTGCATATATATGATTCCCATCTGCAATGGCGTCTTTTAATCGTTTAAGTATAAGCACAGCAGATCCTTCACTCCGAACATATCCATTCGGATTTTTTGCTCCAAAATAACAAGCACCATATTCAGACAGTAAACCAGAGCGGGAATATCCTATAGAAATGAAAGTATCGAGAATAACATTAGAAGCTCCGGCAATCGCAAGATTACATTCACCCGACTTCAGACTTTGTATAGCCAAATGAATGGCTACTAGTGATGAGGAGCAGGCGGTATCTATAGATATAGATGGCCCTTGCAGATTAAAGAAATAAGATAACCTCCCGGCTAAAGCATATCGACCAGAGCCTGTAGTGGAATATACATCAACATCTTGTTCTGCTTCATGCAGACGATGTTCGTAATCGTTTGTCCATGAAGCAATAAATACTCCTGTGTTAGAACCATTTAGTTCTTCTAAAGAAATTCCGGCATCTTCTATGGCATTAAAAGAGGTTTCGAGTAATAGCCGTTGTTGGGGATCAAGTTTTTCTGATTCTTTTGGGGATATGGCAAAGAAATCAGCATCAAAGTATTCGATATCCTTTAAGAATCCGCCTTTAGCGGTTACAATTTTACCTGCACCTCGTTTTGCATCTATATTGGATAGAAAATTGGGAATTCTGTTTTCCGGTATGTCAGTTATGCCATCCTTTTTATTAATAACAAGTTGCCACAGATCTTCAATATGAGAAACATCTCCCGGAAGACGACACGCTGTACCCACAATAGCGATGCTGTCAATTTGGAGTAAATCGTTAGTATTTAAATCATCTCCCATATATGAATGGTAAGTTAATGAAAAAAACTTAAAACCTGCTATTCCGTCTGCATTTTGGCGATACGAGTTTCACGTACTTTATTTTCTTCTCTCCCATCTATTACAGCTTTGTGTAATAAAAGAGGAATAACTACAACGATTAAGCTAGCGGCAAAACCAATTGCTGTCCATAATATTTTGCCTTTATGTATTTCATCAACTGAAAAGACAGGGTCATCTACAATACGTACCATGTTGGTTGGTGCAAGTCCAGCTTTTGCAGATTCTTTAGAGTTTGTAGCATCATTATATATGACATTTAATATGGCTAACTCTTGTGTTAGTTTTTGCACCTCTATTTCACTAATTTGTTTTTTATTAAATACATTAATATCTTGGTTTTGTGCAATACGTCTCTGTCTAATTAATATCTCATTATTAATCGAATCTAATCTGCGATCGGTATTTTTATACGATGCTTTAGCATTTTCAACCTGTTTTTGCTGATAAAATTCGATAGTTGATTTTAGCATATTTGAAGCCAAATTCTTTGAAAGCTCATATTCAGGAGTTTCTACCTCTGCCTTAATCATTCCTGTGGGGATATCATATTCGGCATCTAAAGAACCATCAACAAAATCGGCATACATGATACTTGCAATCTGCATTTCCTTCTTTGACATTTTATTAATTTCAGCAGATGTAAACTTAAACCCCTTAAACACTGGATCATCATCAAAACCCTCGTCATATTTTAATGTATGCATATATACATTACCTATTTTATCACGAACACCCTCGCTTGTAATCATTTCACGCAGCAGGGCATTATAGAAAACGTTACGTGATGAAAATATGCCGGTTAATACATCGTTTGACGTTCCTCCGGCAAATGAAATACCCATCATAGACATTAACCCCCCCATAGAGCTTATTCTGGAATCAATAGCGTTAAAGCTGGCATTCGCTGTATATTTTGGGGCTGATAATTTAGCAAAAAAGTACCCCCCTAAAGTTAATCCGATAACACCCGGTAAGAAAATATACCATTTTTTGAAAAGATATCGAAAATAGTTCCCAAAAGACTCAAGTACATCGACCAGTCTTATATCTTCTTCATAAAAATATTCCTCCTGCATCTTCTTAGTTTTTAAGAACGAAAATGAGCGTAAGTGTTGTGCCTAATGAAGTTATCCCAGCTATTATGCTTGGTAAAAGTATATTCCAGTTGATATTAGACTCGGGACCTTTTGGGGGTTTAGGTTTTTTTACTTTCATGTCCACATTTATTACCGCACCTTCATAATCTACTGTAGGGTAGTTTTTGATTCCCATGGCAAATCGAGTATAATCCATCTTCTTATTTGGATACATCACATAAGTAGAGCGTTTATTAGCTCCTTTCTTAAAACCGCCGGCATAATTTTTAATATACCATCTGGCGCTTTTGCCGGGAATAAATTTACCGCTTATGGTTTGGTTGGAATCTAAATCGGGATAGCGTATTCCATTTCCTTTAATGCTTACTTGTTGGTTAACTGTAGGGATATTGATTACGTCCCCATTTTTAAGTACAAGGTTTGCACGAGATGTACTGTCTTTAAATGCATTTTTTAACTCAAATATTATTTCTTGTTGATTATTATCAAGCCGTACCAAAGTAGCCCCATTTAAGTATGCATAAGGTGTCAATCCACCTGTACGTCTGATGAGGTCTAAAACTTTTTCATTTTTATCTAAAATTGGATATATGCCGGGGTACATTACTTCACCATTAATAGTAATACTCTCTTGGGAATTAAATCCGGGTGTTTTACGTACATATACTTGATCAAATGGTTCTAATAAGAAAGATTTACTTTTCTCGTCTATTTCAAGCTTATCATTTATTGAAGCAGATAATACTGTAATGCGCTGCGGAGAAAATTCGTTTTTTACAGTATCGGAGACTACATTTCTGGAAATCTCTATTTTCGAATTTGCTGCTTCCATTTTAAGGCCACCTGCATAAAATAAAAGATCATTCAAAGTCATGCCTCTTGTATAATCCATGGTTAAAGGATTAATCACAGAGCCTGCAATTGTCACTTTAAACTTTTCCAAGAAATCATTTTTAGAAAAGATTTTTATTTCGTCTTCTTTTTGCAGTAATAAATTTTCAGAGCCACTAGGATTTAAGATGATATCTTTTAGGGAGAACTTCTGATTGATATAAGTATTGTCAGGGAGTTTGCGTTTTATATAGGCCCTGTCTAAATAAGCATCCGATGTAATTCCACCTCCGGCTATGATAATGTCTGAGATGCGATACCCTTCTTTAAGCTCATATTTACCCGGATATTTTATTTGACCTTCGATTTTTACAAAATTCTCAGGGTCTCCTGTTACAGATAAAATATTCACGATATCACCGTCATTAAGAACAAAATCAGAACCGGACGAAACCAGTAAATCATAATTTACATCAATAATCTGTTGTGTTTTGCCATTGTTTCTAACAATTTGCAGGCTCTTGGTGTTTGCATCGGGAGAGAACCCTCCGGCAAATTTGACTAAATTTTTCAGTCCTTCACTTTTCTTTAGTTCATATTTGGCTGGTCGGCGCACAGCCCCTCCAATCTTTAGCAGTTTTTCTTGTGTTCCGATGAAAATAAAATCGCCTTTTTGTAAGTAAAAATTATTATCACTAAGCGGATTAAATAAAAACTCATAAACATCAAAAGTCTTAACAACTTTTCCATTTCGTCTAATCTGAATATCACGAACACTTCCTATATCTGTTATTCCGTTAGCTGCATTAATTGCATTATAAACGGAATTAATAGCGGGAATCTGATAAGTGCCGGGTGATTTAACTTCGCCTACGATATTTACATCTATAGTACGGGAATAAATCAAAGATATTTCGTATTTCGTGTTTTTGGGATCGATGAAAGTAGATAATCGTTTACCAATGAGTGCTTTTACTGCTCCAAATGTGAGTCCTCTGACATAAATTCTACCAAACTCAGGAATTTGTATATATCCATCATCGTTAACTTTAAACTTGTTATTGTAATCTGCATAACCCCAAACTGCTATATTTAATTCATCACCGGAGTCTAAAATATAAGAATCAGCGGCTCTGGCATCTGTTGATTTAACAAAGGTTGCCAGTTTCTGATTGCCAAAGAAGTCATGCCCATAAATATCGTCAGGTGATACACTTGCTGCAGGAGTGCTGTCTTGAATGCCTAGTTTTGCCAAGACGGTCGACATGTCATCTTGCTGTGTCTTGATGGACATTAATATACCTAATATGTCTGCTATAGGGTTTGGAAGAGCATCATCTTCGGCACTTACCTGATTGTTTGCATTGTTTTTGGGCTGCTCACTTTTTTGAATATACTTTTGAATAATATTAGGATCTAACCCAAGCATCTGCAATTGAGATGCAGCCGCACCACTAGAGCCACTTGTGGCCAGCTGTGATATTGCTTTTTGAGCTGAGCTGCTTGCAGCACTAACGGAGGATCCGGAAGAATTAATGATTCCCATTAAACTACTTATATTTTGGGCATAAGCAGAAAACAATAAAAATAAAAAGACAAGGAGTGTATAAAATCTTCTCATTGATTTAGTCATAAAGGTTACAAATGTAGTAAACAAAAGTCAAAAATGGATATAAAAAAAGGGCAACTTGGAAAGTTGCCCCTTAAATTATGTTATATTACTTGCATTTAATAATTAGCAGGAGTAAATTCTACTCGTCTGTTAACATGATGTTCCGGCTCACCCGTGGCATTAGGAATAATATTATCTGTTTCGCCGAAGTGTGAAGGCAGGAATCTGTCTCTGGAAATATTGAATTTTTTTACCAGAAAATCAACAGCAGAATTCACTCTGTTTTCTGACAGTTTTTCGTTATATGCTTCCGTGTTTCTCGTGTCGGTATAGCCTTTAACATAGACCTTTAAATCGGGGTATTTTTGCATAACTGTTGCCACCTTGTATAATTCAGGAACTTCTGATGCCTTAATATTATATTTGTCTAAATCAAAAAATATCATTGAAAGTGCCCATCCGGCAGTAGTATTACCACTTTTAATTTCGTTATTGATAAGTTGTTTAATATCTTGAGGAATGACAGAATCCTTAGGATGTTGATTTACACCGTCTACAATAGGCAACATCGGTGTAGAAAATGGCTCTTTATCTAAATGGTCAGGGATACCATCACCATCACTGTCCAATGTTTTTCCATGGGAGTCTACTTTTGCCCCTTCCGGAGTTTCGGGCTCTTGATCCAGTTCATCTAAAATGCCATCGCCATCTTTATCTTTCACTACAAATGGGTCTTTAATTTTGCTGTCAATAACACTCATATAGGCCTCTAATGGATTTACCCATTCGTTATGTTCTTTTTGAGCACCAATTCGTCCGAACTTATAAGTAACACCTACATTCAAATATGCATAAGCATCTCTGTTCATTTTTTTCAAGGTAGAACCGTTAGGGTTAGAAGCTAATACAGCATCAGAATGTGCGGAATAGGCATCCAGTTTATCCGTATTGGTAAATACGAAATTACCTTCTATACCAATATCAAAGGATTTATTACATTTAATTTTCAT
>CAYVGM010000020.1:0-12196 GCA_964451125.1 uncultured Chitinophagales bacterium | reverse complement strand
CCTAACTGTTTCCAGTATAATCTGTCTTCTGCAAATCCACCACGTGAAACCGTTCTGCCCAATAATTTTCCCAAAGTATAATCCAATTGCACGCCAAATACAGGACCGCACATCTTTGTCAGGCTGATACCGGCACCCCATTGCAACTCACTGGGTTTCTTTGTTTGTCGTACCCAGTCATAACTTCTGATATCTGTAAACGGAGAAGTAGTACCTCCATGGAGGGTAAGTGACCAGTCTTTCAAAAATTTATCTGCGGCTATGCGCTGAGATGTTTTTAATGTTCCTGAGGTGCTTTTGGTGTTAGATTTGCTTTCTCCCGCTGAGATTAAATTCGTCATTGAGAAAAACAATACTCCAAGCAATGCAATTTTTAGATTCTTCATTGTCTAATTTTAAAATAAAAAATAACAGGTTTGGATACGAAAGTACTGAATCAAAAATATTTTTTAGTTTTTTTTAGCTTAGATTTTATACAATTTCTCAATTTTTTAATCAAAAAACAGGATTTTTGCCTAAATCTCATGAAATCTCAAATTTCTGATACAATAATTGCACTTTCTACTCCGGCAGGAATGGGGGCTATAGCTGTCATACGTCTATCGGGAGAATATGCAATTCGAATCGCAAATGAGATGTTTAAGGGTAAAGATTTACAGCAGCAAGCAAGCCACACCCTGCATTTTGGCAAACTGATGGATGGGAAGGAAGAGGTAGACGAAGTGGTAGCCGCAGTTTTTAAATCGCCACATTCTTATACCAAAGAAGATGTTGTCGAGATTTCTTGTCATGGCTCGCCGTTTATTGTTAATAAAATTATCACTTTGTTTTTGGCTAAAGGCGTGCGACTGGCAACACCCGGCGAATTTACCCAACGCGCTTTTATGAACGGTCGGTTTGATTTATCACAAGCAGAGGCTGTAGCCGACTTGATAGCGTCTGATTCGCAAGCCGGACATAAGATAGCCATGCAACAGATGCGGGGAGGTATTTCACAGAAATTGAAAACCTTAAGGACGGCATTGATAGAATTTACGGCACTGCTCGAACTGGAGCTTGATTTTAGTGAGGAAGATGTCGAGTTTGCTGACAGGAGTAAATTAATACAACTATTACACGATATTCGCAACGAAATAGCCACTCTGGCAGCTTCTTTTAAGTTGGGTAATGCCATTAAAAATGGAATTCCTGTTGCAATAATTGGCAAACCAAATGCAGGAAAATCAACTTTATTAAATGCATTATTAGAGGAAGAACGCGCTATTGTAAGCAGCATTGCCGGCACCACTCGCGATACCATTGAAGAAACGCTGACGATAGAAGGCTATTTGTTCCGTTTTATAGATACGGCAGGATTGCGAGAGGCAAATGATGAAATTGAGAAAATTGGTATAGAACGAAGTTTGACAGCAATAGAGAATGCTACTATTACGCTTTATATTTCGGATTATACTGAGATGGATGCGGGTGAAGTTTTTGCAAATGTACATCAATTGAAATTGAATCCAGAAAACACCATTCTTGTTGCTAATAAGACAGAAGTTTTGAGAGAAAAAGAAGGAAGTTATGGTTATTATTGGAATTACAATACTGTATTAGAAAATTTTGGATACAAATATCATATTGCAATCTGTGCCAAAGAAAAATATGGGATTAAAGAATTAAAAAATGCATTAGTAAATTTGGTTTTGAGAGATAAAGTTGATATTCAGAATACAATAATCATTACAAATGTTCGGCATTATGAGGCATTACAAAAATCTGAACAAGCTATTGATGAAGTGTTAATAAAATTAGAACAAAAGATATCCTCAGATTTTATTGCTCAAGATATCAAAATTGCCCTGCGCCATATCGGTGAAATAACCGGAGATATCGATATCGACAAAGATATACTGGGGACAATATTCGGGAAGTTTTGTATCGGAAAGTAATTTACTTTCCTTTGTTTGCCAAGTGCTTGTTTTTCATAGGTTTTAGAGTGTTTTTCTTTCTCTTTTTTGTTGCCCAACTGCACTTTTTTACTTATATTTGTTGCCTAATTGTTGCCCAAAGTTCTATTTCGTTGCCAACTATTCCATTTGATGTAGAGATGGAGAAATAATGCACCAAGTAGCACCACACAGCAACCTTTAGCTATCAATAGCAACAAATGAGCAGTTCAATAAAACTTCCTAAATTCTGTAATCATTGCGGTAAGGCTTTCATAGCCCAAAAGACCACAACCAAGTATTGTGGCCACAAATGCAATAGTGCTGCCTACAAGAAAGCCAAACGAGAAGAAAAGGTAAATGCAGAATTTAAAAACCAGCAAAGCAAAATTGTTTCAGCTTATCCAGTAGTTGCTACTGGAACCCTTCCCACTCCAATAGCAGGTAATCACATCAATTTAAGAGATAAAGAATTTTTGAGTGTAGCAGAAACAGCCCAGCTTGTAGGAGCAAGCAGATGGACAATTCAAAGAATGATTAAGGACAACCGATTACCAGCTTCAAAATTTGGCAGTCGTACCATTATAAAAAGAACTTCAATTGATAATTTATTTAACTGATAAGAAATGAAAGTAACATTAAGGCAACGGCAGAAAGGCGATAAAATAAGCCTTTACTTAGATTACTATTCCAATGGCAAACGCCAATACGAGTACCTGAATTTGTATTTAACTCCCGACCCAGACAAAGGCAGTTTGAGCAAAGCTCAAAAAGAGGAGAATAAGAAAATACTTGCATTGGCAGAAACTATCCGAAGTAAAAGGCATTTGGAAATACAAAACAGCACTTACGATTTTCACGATAAGGAGAAGCTAAAAACGTACTTCATTATGTATATGGAGGCTTTAGCCGAAAAGCGTAAAGACAGCAAGGGTAATTATGGAAATTGGGATAGTACCATTAAGCACCTGAAAAAATATTGCCCAAGAGATATTCAGTTCAGCCAATTAAACAAGCAATTTGTAGAAGGATTTAGAGAGTATCTTTTAAAAGAAGCTGTAACCAAAACAGGTGTACAAGTTTCAATCAATACCAGGTATAGCTATTTCAATAAGTTTAGAGCAGCATTAAAACAGGCTTTAAAGGATGGTATCATCAAATCAAACCCTGCCGATTTAGTGGATGCTTTCCCACAGGGTGAGCCGGTAAGAGAGTTTTTAACCTTAGATGAAGTAAGAGCATTAGCCAAAACAGAGTGCCGTAATCCGTTAATGAAAAGGGCGTTTCTATTCAGTTGTTTAACAGGTTTGCGTTTCAGCGATATTCAAAAATTGAAGTGGAGTGAATTACAGCAGTCTGCCGAGTTAGGGCATTACATCCGTTTCATTCAGCAAAAAACAAAGGGTTCAGAAACCTTGCCTATATCAGATGAAGCCTATAGTCTTTTAGGTGAAAGAGGCAAAGCAGATGAATTGGTGTTTACGAATCTTATTTACTCTGATAGTCGAAATAGGGATTTAGTGGCTTGGCTCATAAAAGCAGGTATTGAAAAGCACATTACATTCCATTGTGCAAGGCATACATACGCTACACTGCAATTAACTTTGGGTACAGATATTTTTACCGTTAGCAAATTGCTTGGTCATAGGCATTTAAAAACTACACAGATATATGCCAATGTGATTGATGAAAAGAAAACGGTAGCAGCTAACAAAATTAAAATTGGCATCTAATGAACTTACAAATTTTCAATAGTATAGTAAATGGTGAGCTAAAGCCTTGGCTTATTGATATTGAGGAAAGCACTTTAAAAGAAATTGTCAGGCAGTCAAATAAAATGCCTGTCAATGATTTGCAACAAGTCGCTAATAAGTTAAAGCACTTATCACAGCCATTTAATAATATACAAAAATCAATACCAGTACCAACTATTCAAGAAATAAAGCAGCAAGCATATTTAAGTAATAACATAGAGGCAACTACTTTATTACAACACTATTACAAAGGGTTAATTGATGCTGCATTGATAATCTACTACAATGAAGCCGTAAATAATCCATTTATAAAAGATAATGCCCTTGATGTTCCGTTTCAAATTGGGGAAAAATCATTAAAGGGAATTTCTGTGCTATGCAACCAAGCCAACAACGAATTAAGAGAAAGAGGCTTTGATGATGTGCCACCCTACACAGACATTACACATTTTGCACTTACCTATTTGCGGAATAATCTTTTAGCTCTTTATTTCTCAATTCAAAATCCTTTCAAAGAGTATTTAAGTAATTCTTACGATACAGTTGAAGATTATATGTTGTACAGCATAGAAAATTCTTTTGAATTTACATTAGTTCCAAATCAAAATGCAAACAAGGTTACACAACAAATTATAAAACCAACTATAAATCTACCTCCCAAATTTTCATTTGGGTGGAAAGGAGGCTCATCTGAAAAATTACAGGCATTGTTTGATGATTTGTGTTTAGATATAAAATTTTTAGATGAAGAACAAACATCTGTAAAAACCTTAGTAGAATTGCTTACCAGTGCGGATGTTAAAATTGGTACACCAAAAATTTACTTAGGCTGTAGAACCACAGAATTTGTTTTAGTTATGGATGCAATATCAAAACATTTTCTTCGATTAACACAAACAACCATTGAAAAGTCTCAATGCTTTTGGTCTAAACCAGCAACAAATAAACCTTCAACACTAATTACCTCCAGTTCAATATCAAAATCAAGGACAAAAAACAAAACCAAAGAAGAAGTAATATCTGATATAAAAGCTACTATTGATAAACATTTGCCATAAAAAACATTCAAGTAGGTACAAGTTTATTCAAGTACTTGTACCTATTGGCTCACTTGAACCTTTTCCCCCTTTGACATAAGAGAATTTTGACATCGTAAACAAAAAATAATTTACGATGCAAACAGATAATTTAATCTTAGACAAGCTCACA
The DNA here is from genome assembly GCA_964451125.1 of uncultured Chitinophagales bacterium. GTDB lineage: Bacteria > Bacteroidota > Bacteroidia > Chitinophagales > JADIYW01 > JADJSS01. The sequence goes on along the minus strand of CAYVGM010000020.1, from coordinate 7,302 downwards.
GAAATTGCAAGCAAATTAGATGAGCAAAATTTACTGCAAAAAACAGTACTCAACTTTGGCGAAGCCTGTAAGTACCTCGATGTAAGTGAAAGCCACTTATACAAACTTACCAGTACTAAGCAAATCCCCCATTTCTGCCCACAGGGTAAAAAACTCTATTTCAAGCGTACCGAGTTAGACGATTGGTTACAGCGTAATAAGAAAGAGAATCTCTCTTCAAAATTGAAATCGACTCTGAGTAACTTCCTGTCATGGATTGGTAATAATTGGAATAATATTTTACAAGTGGTACTTTCAATTATTAGATGATACTACCAAGTGCCGAAAATGGTTTATTCAGCCGTTTTATGTTCTATGTAATGAATATAAAGATAGTATGGAAAGATGTATTTGCTTTCAATACTGCCGATGGCTTAGATAATCATTTTGCACAATTAGGAACAGAGTTTTATACACTCTATCAATTACTGATGAGTAACCCTGAAATACAATTTTCACTTACTCAAAACCAACAACATAAATTCAACCAATTTTTTGCAGAAAAGCAAAACCTATATGTAGCCATACAGGAAGATAATATTGTAGGTACGGTTAGAAGGCTTGGGCTTACTGCCTTTCGTATGATGATGGTATTTACAGCCCTACGAATTATGGAGAACGGAGAAATAACAAACCAGCTCACCTGCACCGATACCGATTTTGAAAATACTTTAAGCATTGTTGAAACCCTTTTAAAGCATAGCAGCTATATATTTAACCAAATAGCCGAACAAAGCCACCAACCCAAGCCAAAGAAGCGTAAAAAGCTATTTTTGGAGCAATTGCCCTATGAATTTAACCGACAAACCTATGTAAACATTGCCCAATCTTTAGGTATTCCTGATAAAACAGCACAGGGCTATATCAAAACATTTATAGATAGCGGAATTGTGTTACACCCATCCCAAGACTACTACATCAACACTACAGCCCCAAATCCTCAAAAAAGTTAAGTTGAGGATTTAAGGAAACAAGGAGTTCCCTCTCTATTGGAGATAACTGAGGAAAAAGCGATAGCTTTTGACGAAAGTTACGAACGTAGTTCAAGGGTGAGGCTTCCTAATATCCTCAAATCCTCATTTCCTTGCTACCATTTTCTACCCTTTTTATTTGCCGTTATTTTCTTATATTTGCCAATATTTGACAAGTCTAAATAAAAATAATGGATAGCCAATTCGGTTCAAAAATAAGGGAGCTTAGAGAGCAGCAAAAAATGTATTTGCGACAGGTAGCCCCATTGCTTGAAATGGACACTGCCCAATTAAGCAAAATTGAAAAAGGGGTTCGCCAATTAAAAAAGGAACAGTTACCCTTATTAGCAAAAATTTTAAAAGCTGATAAAACAGAATTAGAAACACTTTGGCTTGCTGACCAAATTCTTGATGTAGTAAAAGATAGTAATAATCCATTAGATGCGATGATGGTTGCAGAAGAAAGTGTAAAGTATCAAATCAAAAAAAATAAGAAAAAATGACCCTAAAAGAATTAGTAAAAAAATATAACTCTAATAGGGCTAACTATATTAAGTCAAGCTACAACGAAACACAGCTTCGTATGGACTTTTTAGATCCTTTGTTTGAGCTATTAGGTTGGGATATTAAAAACGAAGCAGGCAAATCTACAAATGAAAGAGAAGTTTTGTTAGAAGAACCACTAAAGGCTAATGTTAATGAGAATACGAAAAAACCTGACTATACTTTTAGGTTATTTTCTGAAAGAAAATATTTTGTTGAAGCTAAAAAACCTTCTGTAAAAATTGAAAGCGATGATAATTGGGCAAAGCAAGTGAGGCGTTATGGTTTTACTGCAAAACTAAAGATTTCAGTTCTTTCAAATTTTGAATATTTAATAATATATGATACCTCAATAAAAGTTGAACCTAATGATACTTTTCAGAAAGCCTTTTTAAGAAAATACCACTACACGGAGTATGAATCTAAATTTGATGAAATAAAGAATCTATTAGGTAGAGCCGAGGTTTATAATGGAACTTTTGATATTGTTTGGGCAGATATAGAAAACCAAATAAATCAATACTCAATTGATACCCATTTTCTAAAACAAATTAACGAATGGCGTTTACAATTAGGTTCTGAAATTTTTAATAGTGATAAGAATATAAAAGAAGATGTCTTAAATGATACTGTACAGAGTTATATCAACAGAATTTTGTTTTTAAGAGTGTGTGAAGATAGAGAAATTGAACAATACCAAACCTTACTGAATTTCGCAAACCAAACAGACTTCAAGGCACTAATTAAGAAGTTTCAAGATGCAGATAAATATTACAATTCGGGAATTTTTAACCAGTTGCTAAGTGATAAAATTATACAAAATATTAGTTCAGTATTTTGGGAAATTATAAAGCAATTATATTACCCTGATAGTCCATATTCATTTGCTGTCTTTTCTTCTGATGTACTTGGCAGTATTTATGAAATTTTTCTTTCAGAAAAATTAGCTATACATAATGGTTCAATTAAATTAATCAAGAAACCTGAAAATATTGACAGGGATGTTGTTACTACACCAACTTTCATAATCAATCATTTACTAAAAGATACAGTTACAAATAAGTGTATAGGCAAAACAGACAAGGAAATACTTAAAATGCAATTTGCTGATATTGCTTGTGGCTCAGGTGCATTTTTATTAGAGTTGTTTCAATTACTTAATGATATTTTTATTGATTACTACAAAGCAAATAATCCAGCTTGCTTAATTCAAACTAATATCAATACTTACAAATTACCATTTACAGTAAAGACTAAGATATTATTAAATTGCATTTATGGAGTTGATAAAGATTACAATGCCGTAGAAGCGTCAAAATTTGGCTTACTTCTAAAATTATTAGAAAATGAAGATTTACATACTGTCGATATAGCAAAGCCAATTTTACCAAGTTTAGATAGTAATATTTTATATGGTAATTCTCTAATAGAAAGCAAATTGGTTAAATCCAAACCTGATAAACTAATCATTAATCCTTTTGATTTTGCTAAGTTAAAATTTGATGTAATAATTGGAAATCCACCTTATATGAAATCAGAGGATATGAAAAACATAACCCCTCTTGAATTACCTATTTATAAGGATAACTACATATCTGCATATAAGCAATTCGATAAATATTTTTTATTTGTTGAAAAAGGTCTAAATCTATTAAAACCTGATGGCCTGTTAAGTTTTATTATTCCAAGTAAATTTACAAGAGTAGGTGCAGGAAAGGAATTAAGAGAAATGTTACAAGCAAATAAACATATCGTTTCTATTTTATCTTTTGGTGCAAATCAGGTTTTTTCTGCAAAGACTACTTACACAAGTTTAATATTATTATCAAAAAAACAACAAAGTAGTTTTGTATTTACAGAAATAAAAAACTTAAATGAATGGAAGTTGAGGAACTATAATAGAATTGCCTTTGACACAGTTCAAACAAATTCTTTAAACTCGGATTTATGGTTTCTTATTCCACCACATTTGAAAAGTGCATACACATCAATCATAAATCAAAGCGAACCTTTAGCAAATATCGTTGGTGCAAAGAATATCAACAATGGAATTCAAACAAGTGCAAATGATGTTTTTGTATTGAAACCAGTAAAGGAGAATGTAAAATATATTTATTTTGCAAAAGATGATGTTGAATGGAAGATAGAAAAACAAGTATTATTGCCTTATTATGAAACTGTAAGAAATAAAACAGGTGATAAATTATACACCTATAGAACACTTGAACCAAATGCTTTTGTTATATATCCTTACAAATTAGTAAATGGTAAAGCTAATTTTATTGTTGAAAAAGACTTTAAGAAGAAATACCCACTTGCTTACACATATCTAAAGGCTCATAAGAGCAGACTATTAGAAAGAGATATTAAACCAACCCCAAAAACAGGTAATGAATGGTACAGATATGGCAGAAGTCAATATCTTGAATTAGGTCAAATTAATGAAAAAATATTTGTAGGTGTCCTTTCAACAGGCGAAAAATACCCAATTGATTTTTCAAAAACATTGCACACAGCAGGAGGTACAGCAGGGTACTGTAGTATTTTTTTATCGCCAGGCAATCAATATTCCATTTACTACATTCAAGCTATATTAAACTCAAAATATGTAGAATGGATTAACTCATTAAAAGGCGAAGTATTTAGAGGCGGTTATATTTCCAGAGGCACAAAAGTTTTAGATAAATTACCTATTAGGAAAATTGACTTTAACAATCCTACAGATGTAGAAATACATAATAAAATTGTGGGCTTGCAAAAAGAATTGATAGATACTCAACACCAGTTGGATATAAACCAAAGTATCAAAAGAAAATTAGCCCCACTAAGAAGAACATTTGAAACATTGCAAAATGATATGGAAATATTATTAGCACAATTGTATAATTTAGGTCAAGAAGAATTATTAATCCCTCAAATAGAAGAAATGTATGAAACTGATTAAAAATGCTTCTTCGGAAAAACTAAGAGGTGGATTTTATACACCTGAAAAAATAGCATCTTTTATGTTAAAATGGGCTATTAACGGGAAAAGTGATGCCTCAATTTTAGAGCCAAGTTGTGGTGATGGAGTTTTTTTAGAACAAATAAAAGAAAGTGGCTTTAAGTATAAAAAAATTACGGCCATTGAATTTGATGAAATTGAAGCAATAAAAGCAGATGCTATCAAATTAAGAAGCAAGAAGGTTATCAATACAGATTTTCATAAATTTTGTAATACAACTAAAGAAAAATTTGATATAATAATTGGCAATCCACCTTATATTAGATACCAATATTTTGATGCGATACAACAAAACGAAGCTTCAAAGGTATTTGAAAAAGCAAAATTAAAATATTCTAAACTTACTAATGCTTGGGTTTCTTTTGTTATTGGTTCAAGTCTTTTATTAAATGATAACGGCAAAATCGCCTTTGTGCTTCCTGCTGAACTGTTACAAGTATCTTACGCCAATCAATTAAGAGATTTCATATCTGCATTTTACAATAAAATCAATATTGTTTCATTTGAAAAATTAGTTTTTCCCGATATTCAACAAGAGGTTGTATTACTATTATGCGAAAAAGACAACAGTAATCAACACCAAATAGAACATATTGAGGTAAAGGATGCTGACGCCTTAATAACTTTAGATATTACAAAACTTAAAAACCCACAGAAACGAATTGGTCATAAGAATAATAAATGGACTTTCTATTTCCTAAATCAAAAAGAAATAGATTTTTTGGATGAAGTTGCACAGCTAAAGTCATTACAAACTATTGGTGATTTTTCAAAAGTAGAAGTTGGTATAACAACAGGTAGTAATGATTACTTTACTGTAGATTCTGCAATTGTAAATTTTTATCAATTACAAGATTTTGCAAAACCAATGGTAGGTAGAAGTGTGCAAGTAAACAGCTTAATTTTTACCGAAAAGGATTGGATGCAAAATGCACAAACATCTGCCAAAGCACATCTTTTAGTTTTCCCACCTAATGGTGCACTAAAAGGCAAGCAAGGTGCATTAGACTATATTGCTATGGGTGAACAGCAAGGTATAAACAAAGGCTACAAAACAGGCATTAGAGAACAATGGTACGTTGTTCCATCAATAAAACTTTCAGATGCTTTGTTTTTAAGAAGGAATAATTTATTTCCCAAGTTGGTAGATAATCAAGCACAAGCTTATACTACTGATACTATGCACCGAGTAAACATAAAAGAAGGTATTGATAAAAAAACATTCATAGCCAGTTACTATAATTCTTTATCATTTGCTTTTGCTGAAATTGTTGGTCGTAGTTATGGAGGCGGTGTTTTAGAATTAATGCCAAGTGAAGTTGAAAAAATATTATTACCATACCATAAATCCAATAAAGCATTATCCAGTTTTATTGATGAAAGAATGCGTAAAAAAATGGATATAAATAAAATATTGGAATATACAAATCTTAAAATACTTAAAGATGGTTTTGGATTTAGCACTTCCGAAATAAAATTAGCAAATAGTATTTGGCAAAAATTATCAAGCAGGAGGATGAATAGAAAATAATGATATTATGGAAAGTTTAAAGAACAGTCAATTACTCAATATCTATTGCACTAATTGTAATAATTATTACGATGAAGAATTGATTGATATTAGGGATAGTAGGGCTTTAATACAAGTTGAAATAGTTGGTGAGGAGATTATTTTGGCTTGTCCAGAATGTGGAACAGATAACTATTTATACAACCTCAAAATTAGCAGTAAATAAATGCAACAATCCTTACAACTAAATATTATTCCATTCAATTCGCCTGTTAACCAGGTTACTTTGCCATTTACCGTTGGCAAAGCTCAGGGTTACTATGGTTTATATTTAGATGATGAAGTAAAAGAGTTAGTAGGCAATAAAATGTCTAAGTTAGAGTATCTTGAAAACAACAGGATATACACCGACTTTGGCACACCTAAAGAAAATTCATTTCTTATAACGATTGATATTGTTAAGCAACCACATTTAGCACTCCATTATTTTAAGCACTTAGTTTATACTTATTTCAGCAATGGAGTAGCCCATATAATGCAACGCAATTTTACCGATGATATTGAAGTGTGGTTTTTGAATACCGAAGAGCAAAGAACAACCTATAATTTATACGATAAATTCACATTAAAAGTAAATCACAGTAATGTTACCGATGGCTTTGAATTAGTGGTTTCCTATGATGGCACTTCACGGGTAAGCAAAAAAAGCCTGAAACAAATGGCAGGTTTTGATACATCAAAACTCCATTTAGTAAATAGCAATGGTTTAATCAGAAATTGGCAGTATTTAGACCCACAAGAAAAATTGCATTTAGATAAAATATACCCAATTATCGGCAACTCCTTATATCAAACGTATAGTATCACTTATGAATTGCCTGATAACAAGAACCGTTATCCCAGATATTACAAACCTATAACAGAGTTTTATAGAAAGTATTTAGATAATGACACCTTTAGAGCTATACTGCCAATTAGCAAAGAGGGTTTCATAAACAACTATACAAGCACAGTTCATAATCTGAGTGAAACATCTAATGTTCTGCAATTTGGTAAAGGAAAAGGAACAGAGCCTAAAACGGATTTAAAGGACAAAGGTCCTTGCCAACCTGTACCACCACCCAACAATGTTACATTCTTTTTCATCTATCATAAAGACAGCCACCCAGATTATGAGTTGCTAAAAAAATATTTTGAAGAAGGATATAAAACACATCCCAATCTGCAAGATTTTA
>CAYVGM010000019.1:0-20523 GCA_964451125.1 uncultured Chitinophagales bacterium | reverse complement strand
TCAGAAAACCCATTTGAAGGTAGTGCAAATGATGTGCCTATCACATCTATTAGCCGCAATATTGAGATAGATTTGTGGGAAATGCTTGAAATAAAACACGACCTTAAACCTGTAGCTGTTCAAAATAATATTTTAACTTAATAAATAATATCGCATGGATTTCAAATCAATATCAGAAAAAAATGAAAAATGGATTGCAGAAAAATTAAGTGTTAATCCTGACTACTTTACACAGTTATCAAAAGGTCAATCACCTGAATACCTTTATATTGGTTGTAGTGATAGTCGTGTAACTGCCGAAGACTTGATGGGTGCTAATCCGGGAGAAGTTTTTATACACCGCAACATTGCCAATCAGGTAATACCTACCGACAATAATATCAATGCAGTAATACAATATGCAGTAGAACACCTTAAAGTAAAGCACATTATCATTTGTGGGCATTATGAATGTGGTGGAGTTAAAGCAGCTTTGCATCCAAGTGATATGGGGCAACTTAATAGTTGGTTGCAAACATTGAGAGATGTAAGACGAATTCATAAGGCAGAATTAGAAAATATAAAAGATGAACAACAGTTGTTTGATCGTTTGGTAGAATTGAATGTCAGAGAACAATGTATGAATATCATAAAAATTGACCATGTTCAACGCAGTTGGTACAAAACTGGTTTTCCTCAAATTCATGCTTGGGTTTTTGATGTTCGCACAGGTAAACTTAATGATTTAGGTTTGGATATGGAAAAAGAGTTTATGGAAATACGAGAAATTTATGATTTAAAACCATTAGAAAATAAGTAAAATGAATATTGCAATTATTGGTTCTGGAAATGTAGGTGGTGCATTGGCACTGCAATGGATAAAAGCAGGACATACAGTTTTAATCGGTGCAAAATTTCCTTTGAGTGAAAAAAATATACAATTAACTATCAAGATAGGCGAAGATAGATTTACGACTATTGCAGGTGCGGTAAAACAATGCGAAGTTATTTTAATCGCTACACCACCCACTGCCATTTTTGATATAATAGAAGAAATGGGTGATGTGTCAAACAAAATAATAATTGATGCAACTAATTCTGTAATGAAAAACCCCGAACCATACAAAACAGTCTATCATTGTCTGGAAGATAAAACTAATGCAGAAGTTGTCAAGTGTTTTAATAGCACAGGTTTTGAAAATATGTTAAACCCTGTCTATAATGGTCAAGGAATTGATATGTTTATGGCTGGCGATAGCGAAAAAGCAAAGTCTGTTGCAAAGCAATTAGCATTAGATTGTGGTTTTGGTTCTTGCATAGATTTTGGCAAGTCTGACAAAGTTGAACTTTTAGAAAAATTTGCTTTGTCTTGGATAAATTTAGCTATAATGCAAGGTCACGGTCGGGATATGGCGTTTAAAGTTGTCCGCAGATAGTTGAAGTTAGTACTGCTGTTCGGTATAATTGCCCATAATGGTATGTCAGCTTTGCGAAGTTACGCATTGCGAAGCTTTGCGGAATTTTGCAAAACTGCCTGTTGTACGTCTGTTTAAGTTTATGCAATTTACTAAAACAGTTTCAGTTTTAAGCTACTCGCACTGCAAAACATTTAGATAAAAATTATTGTCGTAAATACGGGTATTTCCGCAGTCATTTTTGTCGTGAAAACTCATTTTATCAAAACGATAAGTTACACTTCAAATATTGTTTCTCAATTTTTTTTCCTGTAACTGTGTCAATAGCTTACTTATGTAAAATGTACCCATATCATTGCATTGCTAGATTAAAAGTCAGGAATTGTAATATTGAATGATAGTGGCTGCAAATGATGCTTCTGCTATTCTATGCATAAAATTAGCATGTATATTAAGGATTGAGTTTCTGAAGTATATGGAGTAGTTTTTACTATGCTTTGTTTTTTGGGTTAGAGTTGGTATTTTTTTTATTGAATGTATCCTTGTATGGTCATACCTATAAAAGTAAAAGTGTGAAACGGGGTTATCTCCATTGGTAAACTATATTATATTTCGCTTGTAGCTTTCCATTCTGGTTTGTGTCATAGCTTTAAAACGATCAATTACTTCTTGCAAAAACTGTTCGTCAACCAACTTTTCGACATCTGCAAATGTTCGCAACTGATCATCGTCGTGATATTTGTAGGTTTGTTCCAGCATATTCCATTCAAATTTTATGGCATAGCGTTCACTAAGCTGCAATACGGTAATTTTAATAATGGGATGATCGATATATCCTGCAATTCTCATACGCAAATAAAATAAAAAAGAGCCGCTCTGTAAAATATTGGCGGCTCTTTTTAAAAATGTTTAAACAGAAATTAAGCGTGTGCTTTTTTGCTTGCTGTTTTAGCTTTAGAAGTTGCAGTTTTTACTTCTTTTTTCACTTCTTTCACTACATGGTTAGCTTTTTGAGTAAAGTTACCTACTAAACCGTTTACTCTGTCACGGTTTCTGTTGAATGTAGTTTTTACATCAGCCACTAAGATATCAGCTTCTTCTTTCAAGTCATTTTGTACTTTTTCCATAGTAAAAGGACCTTTCAATTTAGCTTGAATTCTTTCGCTCGCCGCTTTGAAATGGTTTTTCAAGATTTCCACTTCTTCTTTACCTTCGCTTACTGCATTTTTGTAAGTGTTTTCTACATTGTACTTTAACTCTTCCAAGTTAGTTTTAGCTTCTGTTTGAAAGCTTTCTACAGCTTCTCTGAATTTTTGTGTGAATTCCATTTTTAAAAAGTTTAATTGTGAATAATTTGATACTGCAAAGTTATACCTGATTTGATTGCTTGTCAAATTTTTTAGGTTATCTGTAAATAACGATTAAATGTATTTTAGTTGAATGCTTTGTTACAGAATTATGAAACTTAATCTTAAATCAATATTGTCGGCTGAATTATGAAAATGACGTTAATTTGAAATGTCTTTTCTGAGTGAAATGTTAAATTAAAAATTTTCGATAAAATCAAAATTTCAGAAATTATTGAAATTTCATAAAATTGATGAGTTAATGTACCTGCTTAATTCTATTGGATGCTTATCGTTTATTAAATATGACAGGATTTGAAATGGACAAGATATAGCATTATAAGTGTATAAATTTTTATGGAGAATGCAAGCAACTTGTTTTAATTTTGTAAAAATTCCTTTTATGAAAAAATGTTTTGTCTTTACAATTGTTCTGATTTTATCACTTTCATATCTCTCTGCCCAAAATTATGCAGTAGGATATAAGTATGAAACCTTACGTGATGTTTCCAGAAACAGAAATATTTCAGTACTCATCTATTATCCGGCAACAACAGCCGGAGCAAACCAACCCGCACTACATAACGGAAACAAGTTTCCGGTCGTATCCTTCGGGCACGGCTTTTTAATGAAAGGAGAGGAGTTTACCTATTTGGCACAAAAATTTTGTCCGCTGGGTTATATTTTCATTTTTCCAAAGACGGAGGAAGGTCTGCCGCCTAATCATGGTGAGTTTGGCAAAGATGAAGTATTCTGTGCTTTAGAAATGGCAAGAAGAGATACACTGACAAATGATTTTTTTAACGGCATTGTCGCAGATAAAAAAGCAGTAGGAGGGCACTCAATGGGCGGTGGTGCTGCATTTTTAGGATTACAAACCAATCCGGATATCGATGCTTTTTTTGCATTAGCTCCAGCACAAACTTTTATTGGCGGATCAGCTATTACAGCAGCCCAATCAATTCGTATTCCCGGTTTAGTCTTCACAGGCACACTGGATAAAGTAGCCCCAAGAGGAGGCAATGGTGGCTCTATGTATAATAATCTGATTTCTACCTGTAAGACCTTTATAGAAATTAAAGGGGCATCGCATTGTGGCTTTTCTAATGAAACAAAGGATGCTTGCGATTTAGGTGAACTGGCTGTTTGCCTGGGTTGTAACTTTATTTCAAATGCAGAGCAGCATGCAACAGTATTTAAATATTTAGAACCTTGGCTTAATTTTTGGTTAAAAGGTACCAGTAGCGGACTAAATACTATAGTTACTCAAGGGGTTACGGATACTAAAATTATTTTCACAAATAGCTGTACCATTACAGCTATCCAAAACCATGAAAAGCCGGATGATAAGAGCATACAACTTTTTCCAAATCCTGCCTCAACATCCATACAAGTACAATCAATTTATCCGGTTTCAAAAATTGAGATTTGGAGCATGGATGGAAAACTGATGCAGGAAATTGCAAACAAATGGATGCCAAATGATGATATACAACTTCCTGCATCTGACTTACAGAATGGAATGTATATAGTACGATGTTATACTGATAAAGGAGTTGCAGTAAAGTCAATTATCATTCAATAAACAACTTCATACTGTTCGATGTTGTCTTTTTGGGAAAATAAGCTAAATCTAAATGCTGATTTTATTGTTGTTGGAGCAGGTATCATGGGCTGTTCTGTCGCTTATGAACTGCGTGAAAAATTTAAACAAGCTAAAATCTTTATACTCGAAAGGGGTATATTACCTTCAGGTGCATCTACAAAAAACGCAGGATTTGCCTGCTTTGGTTCTGTAACAGAAATATTGAGCGATAGAAAAAAAATGGGCATGCAGGATGCCCTGCAGTTAGTGAAAGACCGAAGAGCAGGCTTGTCCATTTTATCGTCCAGACTTAGTGATGAACAAATGGGAATAACCCGATATGGCGGCTACGAAATAATCCTGCAAGATGTGGTGAGTGCTGAAGATATTTTTGGGTTGAATAAGGAATTACGTAATACATTTCATGAAGAAGTGTTTGAAGATATTTCATCAGAAATAAAATCATCTGGATTTTCGGATGATATCAAGCAACTTATTCGATGTAAACAAGAAGCACAAATTGATTCCGGCAAAACCTTAATGAGTTATTGGAATTTATTGCGCGAAAAAAACATTACGATTATAACGGGCGCAGAAGTTGAGCATATAGTTGGCAATAAACTTTATATAAAAGATGGAATAAAATTCAGTGCAGACAAAATTATCTTTTGTACCAATGCTTTTACGAAATTTTTACAGTTAAAAAATGAGATAAAGCCGGGCAGAGGACAAGTAATTGTAACCAATGAAATTGAAAATTTGAGATTCAAGGGCAGTTTTCATTTTGATGAAGGCTTTTACTATTTCAGAAATATAGGCAAGCGCATTTTGTTTGGTGGTGGAAGAAATCTGGATTTTCAAAATGAAGAAAGTACTGAATTCGAAACGAATGAAATTATTGTAAATGATTTACTCCAGAAATTAAAAGAGTTGATTATTCCAACTATACATTTTGAAATAGAAGCACACTGGCAAGGCATCATGGCATTCAGTGAAAATAAACTTCCAAGTATTCAAACCATCAATAGTTATGCAGATTACGTAATGGCTTGCAATGGCATGGGCGTAGCATTATCACCTTTAGTTGCCAAATATTATGTTCATCAATGTTAATTGTTTACACAAAATCCTTGTCATCAAAAAGACTATATTCTTATTTTTCCCAATTTTTAAACTATATTTAAACCTGAATAACTGCCAGTATGCGTTCAGCACTCAAACATTTCTTGTTGCAATATGCTCCGCTTAGCACGGATGATTTGGAAATGCTGATTTCGAAATTCAAAATTAAAACGATAAAGAAAAACGATTTCTTGTTAAAAGAAGGAGAAGTGTGCAAAGATTTGGTTTTTGTTGAAAGAGGTTGTTTGCGTTTGTACTATATTCATGACGACATGGAGGTTTCTGTCTGGTTTGCGCTAAATAATAATTCTGCTATTGAAATACACAGTTTTATCAGTCAGACACCCAGCAACTATTTTTTACAGGCTATTGAAGATACATCGATTTTGTATTTGCCCAAAACTGAAATTGACAAGCTATATACTACTTATCCCGTTATGCAGGAATTGATGCGCAGATATTGGGAAGATGTGATTCTGAATTTATTGCAACGATTTACAGCACTGGAAAAAGACAGCGCAGAAAAACGTTATCTGGATTTATTAAACAAACCGGAATTACTGCAAACTATACCGCAAAAATATCTGGCTTCCTTTATAGGGGTAACGCCCACCTCGCTCAGCAGAATAAAAAAGAATTTAGTCAAAAAATAATACTTTTTTATAATAAAATATTAAATGTTTATATATGTTTTATACAATGCTAAATAACATCTAATTATTTTCCAAGCATCATTTGACTTATATATTTTATTGGTGAGCTTCCGTAACTCAAAAATTTGTCGTTAAATGTTTTTACTGAATAAGCATTTCCCATTTTGGTTTTATAAGCATTTCGCAACTGTAAGATCTCATAGAATCCTGTAAAATAGCTGTCTAATTGCACACTGGTTAATGTCACTCTTTTCCATTTTCCATCGGCTTCTGCTTGCTGCTGAAATGCCTGATTAATCAGTAAATCCATCGCATCATCTTTACTCATATCTTTAGTGTGAACAGAAATGTCCAAAATGGTATTGCATACGGATCTTAAGTTCCATTTATAATACATCAGCCACATTTCCGGTGAATTTTGATAGCCACTCTCCAACATCATATATTCGGAATAAACAGCCCATCCTTCCACCATTGCTCCGTTTTCAAATATTGTTTTTATAATAGAAGGGGATTTATTGGCATGCATCAACTGCACATAATGTCCTGGAATTGCTTCGTGTATGTTCAGTATCTGTAAAATGTAGTAGTTGTATTCTCTCAAATAACTTTCAGCCTTTTCCGGTGACCAACCGTCTAATGTGCCTACATTGTAATATGCTGTCCCACCTTTTTCATACGGACCCGGCGAACTCATGGATGCCCCGGCAACACCTGCCATATAGCCAGGCTCTTTGCGCACTTTTAATGGCTTATTCGCATCCATAAAGACTAAGTCTTTGTTTTTAACGTAAGAGGCTAACTGTGGCAGGTGATCTTCAATTTCTTTTTTGAAATTCTCAGGCTTAACATGAATATAAGAAATGGTGTCTATCAACATTTTGATAGCTTTAAGTTTATCTGAAGGCATGCTGATGTCATAATAATTTGACCAAAGCTGTGTCGTAATCTTATACATTTCATCATGCAGATAATTTTTTCGCTGTATGGCAGCTTGATAGACTTGAGTTATGCTGTATTGACTTTGAATGTCAAAATTGAATTTTTGCGCATATAGTTGTTCACCTAAACGAAAACTTCGTGGGTTTGGATTTTTTAATTCTTTCAAAAACTGAATATAAGAACGAATGGCATTTGCTGCAGCTTTAGCACGGTTGATATAGCTTGCTTCTGTTTCAGGATAAAAATGAAGAGATTTAACAGAGTCTGCAAAATCGTTTTCAAAAATAGAAATGATGGCTTCATTTTGATCAATAGCCAGATTAAGATGTTCTATTGATGGATTTTTAATATTTGATTTTGCTGCTTCGTAATAAGCCGGAACGTTTTTCATTTTCTTATACAAATCTGAAACTCGTTTTTTTAGCGGTGCATAATTCTCCGATAAGATATAAGCAAAACTTTCACCTACATTATAATCTGCCGGATTCCATTCCCATCTTTTCAACAGGTTATTTTCCCATAAGCATTTATTCAGGAAATTATCAATCAGATAGTAGTCGATTTTATTTAAATCTGAGAGTTTGTTGACATTAAAAACAGAAAGTTTGCCTTTTTCTTTTAGTGTAAAAGCATTGTCCTGTTGTATTTTCTTTTGCGATGGAACATACAATACTGAATCATATTTATGGTATCCGATTGCCGTGCCCCATTCCGGATATTGTTTCCACAACCGCAAGATAAAGTTACCTTTATAAGTATCAAATTGTTTGTCGTAAGTGTTCGTGCTTGTTGCAAATGCAAATGAAATAGAACAAATAATAACAAACAAGCTTAAATATGTCTTCATACTCGAATTTTTATCCAAAGGTACGATTTTCATCAGGTATGCGAAATGGCATTTTAGCAAGTTTAATTTTATGTCAAACTTTTAAGGTTTACTGTTTATTCCTGATTCAATATGTAATTTTAGGTATGACAAAATTAAAACTGGCTATACAAAAGAAAGGACGACTTAGCGAAGAATCAATTGCTTTAATTAATGAATGCGGTATAAATTTCCCGAACAGTATTGGTAAACTTATTGCAAACTGTTATGACTTTCCAATGGAAATTTTGTTTTTGCGAGATGATGATATTCCGGATTATGTACAAGACGGTGTAGCTGATATAGGGATAGTAGGAGAGAACGTCCTGATAGAGTCGGGTAAAGAAGTAGATGAAATGATGAAACCCGGATTTGGAAAATGCCGTTTATCTTTAGCCGTACCCCGAGGAATGACTTATCAATCAATAGCTGATATCAGAGGAAAATCTATTGCCACTTCATATCCAAAAATATTACAAAACTATTTAGACAAGCAACATGTTGAAGCAGAAATTCATGTTATTTCCGGTTCAGTTGAGATAGCGCCAGGTATTGGCTTGGCAGATGCCATTTGTGATATTGTTTCTACCGGATCTACCCTGTTGAGTAATGGACTAAAAGAAGCAGAACAAATATTTCAGTCTGAAGCCGTATTGATTGCCAATAAAAATTTATCTGAAGAAAAGAGTGAACTGTTAAATCAACTCATATTCAGATTGCAGGCTGTAAAAAAAGCTAAAAAAAACAGATATATATTACTTAATGCACCTAATGAAAAATTGTCTGAAATCATTCAGCTTTTGCCGGGCATAAAAAGTCCAACTGTTTTGCCTTTGGCACAAAGTGGTTGGAGTTCCGTTCATTCTGTTATTACAGAAACTGATTTCTGGAGGATTATACATGCACTTAAAAATGCAGGTGCAGAAGGTATATTGGTTATGCCTATAGAACATATCATTGACTAAATCATACATATAAATTTCTAACAATATGCAAACGGCAAAATACCCCGAAAAAGGACTGGAATGGACAAGTATTATGGAACGCCCAATATGGAATAGACAGGAATTGTCGCTGCAGGTTCAACCGATAATTAATGAAGTATTCAACAAAGGCGATGAAGCAGTCTTTCATTATACCGCCTTATTTGACGGCGTAGAATTAGAAGATTTAAATGTTTACGATGATGAAGTAGAATTAGCTATACAGCAAGTTAGCCAAGCATTGCGAGATGCCATCAAATCGGCTTACGATAATATTTACAAGTTTCATGCAAGTCAACAAGAGGAAATAAAAAAAATAGAGACCGTTACAGGAGTTGAGTGCTGGCGAAAAAGCGTACCTATTGAAAGTGTAGGTATCTATATTCCCGGTGGAAGTGCACCTTTATTTTCTACGGTGCTAATGCTGGCTATTCCGGCACAAATTGCAGGTTGTCGTCAAGTCATTTTATGTTCTCCTCCCAATGAAAATGGAGAAATACATCCTGCAATTTTATATGCTGCAGAATTATGCGGTGTTCATGAAATTTATAAAGTAGGCGGTGCACAAGCAATAGCTGCTATGGCTTACGGCACGGAAAGCATTCCTAAAGTACATAAAATTTTTGGTCCCGGTAATCAGTATGTTACTATTGCCAAACAACTGGTTAATGTTTCGGGAACGGCTATTGATATTCCGGCCGGGCCAAGTGAAGTTTTGATAATTGGTGATGATGAAGCACGTCCTGACTTTATTGCTGCCGACTTATTGGCACAAGCGGAGCATGGTGAAGACAGTCAGGTTATTTTTGTTACTACCAGCGAAGCTCATTTGAATATGGTGCATTTTGAATTAGATAAACAACTTGAGCAATTACCACGTAAAAACATAGCAGAAAAAGCATTAAAAAATAGCTGGATGGTCTTGTTAAATGATTTGGATGATGCCATTGCATTTAGCAATCAATATGCACCGGAACATTTAATTTTGCAAACACGCGATGCAGAAGATTTATCCGAAAAAGTAATCAATGCAGGATCCGTTTTTATTGGGCATTATTCACCGGAAAGTGCAGGAGATTATGCCAGTGGAACAAACCATACCTTGCCTACTAATGGCTATGCTGCCGCATTCAGCGGTGTATCTTTAGATAGCTTTATGAAAAAAATTACTTTTCAGAAAATTTCAAAAAAAGGGTTAGAAAATCTGGCAAACAGTATTGAAATCATGGCAGCAGCAGAAGGATTAGATGCACATAAAAATTCAGTTTCGATTAGAATAAGTAACGATGAAGGATGAATTCTTAATGCTTAATGATGAATGCTTAATGTTTAATGATGAATGCTTAATGTTTAATGATGAATGCTTAATGTTTAATGATGAATGCTTAATGATGAATTTTAAATTTTAAATTTTAAATTTTTTTTCAATACTTAATCCACCAATTAAAAATTACCAATTACCAATTACTAATAACCAATAACCACCTATTCTCTACTTAATACTTAATACTTAATACTCACTATCACATGATAAACATACACGATTTAGTTTGCCCGCATGTGAAAAACATGAAAGCTTATTCATCTGCCCGAATGGAATACAGTGGCAAAGAAGGCATATTTTTAGATGCCAATGAAAACAGTCTGGGCTCTGTTTCGTCTGAAATTCATAACCGTTATCCCGACCCGATGCAGCTGGAATTAAAAGCAGAATTAGTAAAACACTATCCTGCATATATCGAGCAATTATTTTTGGGTAATGGCAGTGATGAATGCATCAATGTGCTGATACAATGTTTTTGCATACCCGGACAAGATAGCATTTTGCAATTTCCACCTACTTTCTCCATGTATGAACATGCATCACATGTAATGAATGTCAAAGTGGATGAAATCTTATTGCATCCTCAAACCTTCCAGCTGGAACGTGCAAAAGTTAAAGCATACATTGAATCGCATCTGCATTGTAAAATTATCTTTCTTTGTTCACCTAATAATCCAACCGGCAACTTGCTGAATACTGATGATATAAAATTTATTCTTGAAAATTTTAAAGGCATTGTGGTTGTAGATGAAGCTTATCAGGATTTTGCAGGAAATGTGTCATGGCTGCACAGCTTACTGGATTATTCCAATTTAGTGGTCATCAATACATTTTCAAAAGCATGGGGCATGGCAGATATCCGCTTGGGTATGTTGTTTGCAAATGAAGAAATCATCCGTTATATGAATACGATAAAAATGCCTTATAATATTTCACAATACACTATAAATACGGCAATAGAAGCATTAAATAAAACAATTAAAAAACATGCATTTGTTTCAGCACTTATTGAAGGCAGGCATTATCTGGAGCGAGAACTTCATGCTATTCCTTTTATAAAATACATTTTCCCAAGTGATACTAATTTTATCCTGATACGTGTAGATGATGCTAATGCTTTGTATCGCTATTTGTTAGACAATAAAGTAATTGTACGAAACCGTAATCAAGCCCCACTCTTATCAGGTTGTTTGCGTATAAGTGTGGGTACGATGCAAGAAAATGAACGCTTAATTGAAGTTTTAAAAAATTACGGATAATACTTTTAAACAGATGGCATTATTTATAAAAAATGATGTTATTGAAAAATAATTAAATTCAAATGAAACAAAAATTATTATTTATTGACAGAGACGGTACGATAATATTGGAACCTCAAGATAATTATCAAATCGACAAGTTTGAAAAATTGACATTTTTGCCTAATGCCATTACCGCTTTAAAGTACATTGCAGAACAAACTGATTTTCATTTAGTGATGATTACCAATCAAGATGGATTAGGAACAAAAGATTTCCCTGAAAAAACATTTTGGGGACCGCATCAACTCATGCTATCAGTTTTAGAGTCTGAAGGAATTGTATTTGATGCTATTTATATCGACCGAACATTTGCTAAAGATAATGCTCCGACCAGAAAACCTAATACCGGTTTATTGACGGAATATTTTGACAAAGAAAAATATGATTTGGAAAATTCTTATGTTATCGGCGACAGGTTAACGGATATTCAACTGGCAAAAAATCTTGGTGCAAAAGGCATTTTGATAGGCAGAAGTAGCGATAAAACCGATGACAATAAACTGAATCAGAAAGCATTGCAAAATAGCATTGCATTAAAAACCGATAGCTGGAAGGTAATTGCAGATTACTTATGTCAGCCACAACGCAAAATCCATCTGAAACGGGAAACCAATGAAACTAAAATTACAGTAAGTCTGAATCTGGATGGAAAAGGAACTTCTAAAATTAAAACAGGGCTGGGATTTTTTGATCACATGCTCGAACAGTTAGCCAAGCATTCCGGTTGTGATATGGAGATTCACGTAAAAGGAGATTTACATATTGATGAACACCATACTATTGAAGATACGGCACTGGCATTAGGAGAGGCTTTTTCCTTAGCTTTAGGCAATAAAAAGGGCATACAACGATATGGATTTTTACTGCCGATGGATGATGTGCTGGCACAGGCAGCTATTGACTTTTCCGGCAGACCCTGGCTGGTTTGGAAAGCAAAATTTACCAGAGAGAGAGTAGGAGATGTGCCTACTGAGCTGTTTTTTCACTTTTGGAAATCGTTTTCCGATGCTGCTAAATGCAATTTAAATATTAAAGCAGAAGGCGACAATGAACATCATAAAATTGAAGCCATTTTTAAGGCAGTAGCTAAGGCTATTAAAATGTCGGTAAAAATAGATGGTAAAGAACTTCCAACTACTAAAGGCATACTCTAATAACATATAAAAATACGGCTAACTCAAATAGGCTTTCAATTCTTTACTGATTGCAAAGCGGCGCATTTTGCGTATTGCTTTGTCTTTGAGCTGGCGCACCCGCTCTCGGGTTAAATTTAATTTTAATCCTATTTCATCCAGTGAATAAGATTGATTAAACTCATTAATTCCAAAATAAAGTTTCAATATTTCACGTTCTCTTTCAGTTAAACTTTGTAAGGCGTGTTCTAATTCATCATGCAAGGATTCATCAATTAAATTCCTCTCAGGATCTCCAAGCGTGTTATCTGTCATTAAATCCAGACTTGTAGTATCATCATCTTCTCCAATTGGCGTATCTACTGACAAATGATAGGAGAGTGTTGCTCGCAACATAGAAAGTTCTTCAGGCTTCATCTCAAGTAACTCTGCCAGTTCATCATTTGACGGCTCTCGCTGATTCTGCTGTTCAAAATCTACAATAGCCCGTTGTATTTTGTTATAAATAGTTGCTTTGTTCATGGGCACACGCACTACTCGCGGCTGCTCAATAAGTGCCTGTAAGATAGACTGACGAATCCACCAAACGGCATAAGAAATAAATTTAAATCCTTTAGTTTCATCAAACTTTTTTGCAGCCTTTATCAATCCGATATTACCTTCATTTATTATATCATTTAATGCCAATCCTTGATTTTGATATTGCTTGGCCACAGAAACTACAAATCTTAAGTTAGCCTGTACTAATTTGTCTTCAGCCCTTGTATCGCCTTCTCTGATTTTGCGTGCACATTCTGCTTCTTCTTCCTCCGTAAGCATAGGCAATTTGGATATCTCACTGAGATATTTATCAATAGAAAAACTATCACGAGAGGTGATTTTGGTAGAAATTTTAAGTTGCTTCATGTCGTTAGGCTTACACCAAGATAATAAGAATTTAGTTTAGATGTATGTATTCAATAAAAAAGATAAATTGATTGGTCTATCAATATGAACACAAATACGATATGAGCAATAGCTGTTTAGGTAATAATTTAAACTGAAACATGGATTTATGTTTCTTGGTAAAAAAAATAATTTTGATAGGTTTATGAACTTATTTGACTAATTCAATTTTTTAAACAAGCCACCAAATTCCATCATACTCATTATATCACTTACTTTTATTTTTCCGGTCATGAATGCTTCTTGTGGGTTGAGTTTTCCGGTTTCCAGTGCTATATAAGTAGCATCATCGGTTTCCACGGTGCAACTTACTGCTTCTGCTGTATTTTGCATACCGGATTGGATGTCTAATTTGCCATCATCAATTAATACGAGATAATTATCTTGGTCAAAATTAAATGCCACATGCAGCTTTTTGCCTTTAGCTTTTTCTGATTTAAAACGAGACGGCAGAGTTGAAAAGATATCTGCTACGGTATTGAATTGATTAGCCTCTTCAGCCGGTAGCTTACCTAAAGAAGATTTATAATTAATGTCATCCATCACCATTTTTGCAATTATTTCGCGCATAATTTCGGAAGTTCCGCCACCAATCGTACCAATACGTGAATCGCGGTAAGCACGAGCTACTTTGTATTCTTCCATAAAGCCGTAACCGCCGAAAAACTGAACACATTGATACATACATTTGTCGGCAAGTTCTGTAGAAAGCAATTTAGCCATAGAACATTCTTTCACCACATATTTGCCTTCGGTATGCTGTTTGGCTGTGGTGAGTACAAATGTTTTTACACATTCAATTTCAGCAGCTAACTGTGCCACACGATGTCGCAATACCTGAAATTTGTTAATCGTTCTGCCAAATGCACTTCGTTCGTTCATATATTGCATGGAGTAGCTGAGTATTTCTTCGCAAGATGCATAGCCCATGATAGAACCTGCTAAGCGCTCTAATTGCAAGCCACCCATTAAATAGTAAAATCCTTTGCCTTCTTCGCCCAACAAATTTTTAGTGGGTACACTAACATTGTCAAAATGCAGCTCTGCCGTATCAGAGGCATGCCAGCCCAGTTTTTTAAGCTTGTTTTTGGTGATACCTTCACTAGATAAATCAACTACAATCAGACTTACTCCTGCAGCTCCTGCATCAGGATTAGTTTTGCAAACCAGGATGACAAAATGCCCGTAAATTCCATTGGTGATGAATGTTTTCGTGCCGTTAAGAATATAATTGTCGCCTTCTTTTTTTGCCCTCAACTGGATATTAGCTGCATCACTGCCTGCACCGGGTTCTGTGATACCGATACAGCCTATCATATCACCGGCAATAGCCGGTTTCAAAAAAGTTTCTTTTAAATACTCACTGCCATGATGTAAAATATAAGGCGTGCTCATACAAGTTTGCACGGCTGCCGTAATAGTAAAACCACCACTGTACATTTTAGAAGCTTCTTCGAGCATGACAACTTCATAAAAGAAATCCAGTCCGCTTCCACCGTATTGTTCAGGCATAGATAAGCCGAAATATCCCATTTCACCAAACTTTTTCCAAAATTCGCGGGGTATTTTTCCGTCAGCTTCCCATTGGTCTATAAACGGTGCAGCTTCAGTTTGTAAAAATTGTCGGATAGTTTGTCTGAATTGTTCGTGATCGGCAGAAAAGAAAGTACTCATAAAACAGTGTCATTTTTTAATGAATGAGGGAATAGTACCAAAAATAACAAAATAAGAAGAACAAAAAAATATCTTTTGGAAAATAGTATTTATCAATTGAATTCAGCCTGTTTATTCTTATTTAATTCTACGGTTTTAAATAATATTAGTTGTATATTTAGCTATGCGTCTTGGTGTATTACTTTTATTGGTTATGTCTTATTTTATGATTACTGCTCAGTGCAATGGAGGCAGATATGAACAAAAAATATTTTCGCAAGTAAAAGTTACCCGAAATATTGTATCTCATAGTGCTGTCAATGCAAAAGGGCAACTTCAAAATATAATGATGGATGTTTATGAGCCACAAAATGATACTGCTACTTTGCGTCCTTTAATTATTTTTCAGCATGGCGGTGCTTACTGGACAGGTACAAAAGACTATCAAAGTCAAATAGCAATGGGAAACGAGTTTGCCAAAAGGGGATACGTACTGGCATCTGCAACTTATCGCCTGGAACCAAGTTTTATATCCTTGTTGTTTCAAGATTTAATGCTGAAAGCCGTAGGCAGAGGCGTGCAAGATACCAAGCAGGAACTGCGCTATTTTTACTATTCGGCAAGAGATAGTGCCAATCCCTTTAGAATTGATACGAACCGTATATTTTTATGTGGTGCAAGCGCAGGAGCTTTTAACGTACTTCATTCCGTATATCTTGACCAACAAGATAGCCTGCCTGCTCAATGGCTTACCTGGCTTAATCAAATTGGAGGAGTATTTGGTAATTATGATTTTAAAGATTTTGGATCAAGTTTAGCGGGTGTAGTCAACATTAATGGTGCACTGGGAGATCAATCGTTTTTAGATAATGAGCATTTGCCGTTTTTAAGTGTACACAATATTTGGGATCCGGAGATACCATTTAACCGAGGAAGACCTTATAATATTGCTTCTTTGATGTATGTAGATGGAAGTAATATCCTGCATCAGAAAGCACAGCAACTGCAGATATTTAATCCGTTTTACATTATTCCGGATAATGGACATACTTCTTATTCTTCCGATTTTTTTGGTACAGTCGTTCAGCCTTTTTTTGACAGTACAGTATGGTATATGAATAAATTTTTCACGCATCAATTAGGATGCGATTTGGCAACTCCTGTATTTTATGACAAAATTAAACAAGCTAAAATATATCCGAATCCAACTACAGATTTTTTTAATATCGATGCAGCTTTCAGTGATGCTAAATCAATACAGATTTTTGATTTAAATGGTAAACTTTTAATTAAATTGCCCTTCAAAACAGGATATTATACTACCGGCGATTTACATTTAATCAATGGAATTTATATATTATCGTTAATTGACGATAAAGGTGAAATTTTGTCTACCGGCAAGTTGACAATTACGAAATGACTTTGAATAAATTTAAACTAAAACAAGATAAAAAATGGCAAAAACAGCAATCATAGCAGGGGCTACTGGATTAACAGGAGGGTTATTACTTGATTTATTGCTAAAAGACGATGAATATGAAAAGGTAATAGTACTGACACGTAAAAGCATGGATATTTCAAATCAAAAAATAGCAGAAATTAGATGCGACTTAACTACGCTGTATCAAGTAGAAAATGATATAAAAGGAGATGTATTTTTTTGCTGTCTGGGTACTACCATAAAAAAAGCCGGTTCACAAGACGCATTTAAACTTGTAGATTACAATTACCCTTATGAATTGGCAAAAATTGCAAAAAAGAATCAAATACCTGAATTTATTGTCATTTCAGCTTTAGGTGCAAATCAGGATTCACTTATTTTTTATAATAAAGTAAAAGGTGAAATGGAACGGGATATTGCTGCCCTAAATTTACCAGCCTTTCATATTATACAACCCAGTTTGATTATAGGCGAACGTAAAGAATCTAGGATGGGAGAGGGGATTGCCCAAAAGCTGGCACCACTTTATGATAAATTGCTGATAGGACCTCTGCGAAAATACAAATCTATTGAGGCTGGACAAATAGCAAAAGCTATGCTCGCTATTTCCAAATCAGATACGATAGGCGTGATTCGTCATGAAAATGATGAATTACATACCTACTGAAAAATGAGACCGATTAATAATTAGGATTTTTTTCAAACTTTCTTGCAAGTTCGCGGATGCCATTACCTACTTGTTTTTCTAAAATGTTTCGCAGTATAAATCCGGTTTTCGGAATTTTTGGCTCAAATTCAATCGTATAATCTAAGCGACAGCTTGTTGGTGAAAGCTCAATAAATTTCATCGTGCCTTTATGGTTTTTTAGCGGACTACCGAATGTGATTGCATAATCAATCTGTTTGTTTTCAATATACTTCGTAATTGTTTCTGTAAAAATACCACCTAAAGAAATTATTATTCGTTGTGAGCCTGCATCATTACAATTAGATGGATTTGGACTGTCCACTATGCGGCGAATAACGGCCGGCATGATTTCACTCCAGCGATTGTGATCACTGTAAAAAGAAAAAACGTTTTTTAGCGGTGCTTTATAATCTTGAACAAAATGAATTTTTTCCATAGTACAATTTAATGAAATAGCTGAATTTAGTTTACGCATACATTTTATAGTGGAATAGTCGGATTTTTTTTGATTTCCCGTTCTCCAAATATTGCTGAACCCACTCTTATCATAGTAGATCCGCATTGCAATGCCGTTTCATAATCACCACTCATTCCCATAGATAAGGTATCAAATTCAGGTTGATTTTCAAAATAATGCGATTTTATTTCATGAAAATAATAAGTCAGACCGGAAAATTCATTTTTAATGAGTACCTGACTTTTCGTGTTGGTAGCCATTCCCATCAAACCTCTGATATTGATGTTTTTTAATGCTGAAAAAGCTTGTATATCTAATAAATCTTTCAATTCATCTTCTGAAAATCCGGCTTTTGAAGTTTCCGCACCGATATGAATTTCCAGTAAAACATCAATGGTCCGGTTTAGTTTCTGTGCCTGCTTGTTGATTTCAATAGCTAATTTCAGACTGTCAACCGAATGGATTAAATCTATAAATGGAGCAATATATTTCACTTTATTGGTTTGCAGTGTCCCTACCATGTGCCAACGGATGTCTTTGGGTAATTGTTCATATTTGCTCACCAAATCCTGTACTTTATTTTCGCCGAAAATTTTATGCCCGTTTTGATAGACTGTTAAAATATCTTCGATGGGTTTGGTTTTGGTAATAGCCACTAAAACTGCACCTTTTTCTTTAGCCTTTTTTGTTATATCTTGCAAAGCACTTAAATTGACCATAGCAACGTGATTATTTTACAAAAATATGCATCTCGGTTTGTATTCTTCGCTGTTTCCTTTATATTTATTTCTGCATGCCTTCAGCATGCAAAAAATGACAATGCAAAAAAAATTATAGACAGCAATAAGATGAGAGCTATTTTGACAGATGCATTTTTAGCTGAAGGTTATTTAGTAGAACAAGCGACAATTCAGCAAAAAAATACGACAGCTTCTAGAGGCTATATGGATTCCGTTGTTTATCCACTCATTTTCAAACAGCACCACGTCTCTGCTGCTGATTTTTATTCTACATTTAATTATTACCAGCAAAACCCCGATAAATTCCTGCCTATATTGGATAGTGTTAATGCAATTTTGGATAAAATTATTCCAAAAGACACTACAAAAATTAAGCCACTTCAAAACGATGCAGATATCATGCCGCATGTAGTGGATAGTCAGCTCAGTTTTAAAAAGTTACAGGAAGCACAACAAGAAATTTTTCTCAATAATCATCCTGAATTAAAAGAAAAATTAAGAAAAAACATAAAAAACAAAACAAATGAATAATAGCTTGAAAACCAATTGGACACATGCAGAAATTGCCGCCATATATCATCAGCCTTTGATGCAGTTGATGTATAAAGCTGCTGCCGAACATGCCAAATACCACCAACCTGGTGAAGTGCAAGTATGTACCCTGCTTTCTGTCAAAACAGGTGGTTGTCCGGAAGATTGTGCTTATTGTCCACAGTCTGCCAGATATCAAACAGGGGTTAAAGTTCATAAACTTCTTGAAATTGAAGATGTTGTGAATGCTGCTAAAGAAGCCAAAGCAAATGGTTCCAGTCGTTTTTGTATGGGAGCGGCCTGGCGAGAACTTAGAGAAAATAAAGATTTTCCCAAAGTTTTGGAAATGGTCAAGCAAGTTAATGCTCTTGATATGGAAGTATGCTGTACAATGGGCATGCTGACAGAAAATCAGGCTCAACAGCTTAAAGAGGCCGGACTTCATGCCTATAACCACAATTTAGATACTTCTGCAGAAGAATACAGCAAAATTATCACTACCCGAGATTTTCATGACCGATTAAATACGATTGGCAATGTTCGAAAAGCCGGAATCAGTGTGTGCAGTGGCGGAATTATTGGAATGGGAGAAAGTCATGAAGATAGAATAGGTTTAATTTTTAGTTTAGCAACACTGCCAGAACATCCTGAATCTGTGCCGGTTAATGCATTAGTAGCTGTAAAAGGTACACCTTTGGAAGGTATGAAAAGAGTAGCTGTTTTCGATATGGTCAGAATGATAGCTACTGTAAGATTAGTCATGCCAAAAACAAAAATAAGACTGAGTGCCGGCAGGTTAGATATGCCAGTTGCAGAACAAGCACTCTGCTTCTTAGCCGGAGCAAATTCCATATTTGCCGGGGATAAACTGTTAACTACACCAAACCCTGATTTTAATTCAGATAAAGAGATGTTCGAAATACTTGGATTAAGCCCTTCAGTTATGGAAAAGGCTATCGAGAAAGATGATAATATTGTCAGCCGACCCGTATTAATCGAGAGTGAATAATTTATCAGATAGAATTAATAATTATCTTAGACAAAGAGATGATAATCATTTGTTTAGGAAATTAACTTTAAGCACTGATTTAATAGATTTTTCTTCAAATGATTATCTTGGATTTAGCCGTTCTGCATTTATCAGGCAAAAAGTAGAACAAGACTTACAACGATTAAGCGGATTAAAATTTGGTGCAACGGGTTCACGGCTGCTTAATGGCAATACGGCATTACATGAAGAACTGGAAAACAAACTGGCTAAATTTTACCATGCAGATGCAGCACTGCTTTTTAACTCCGGTTTTGATGCCAATATTGGTTTGATAGCAACAGTAGCCCGGAAAGGGGATATTATTTTTTATGATGAACTGGTACATGCTTCCATTCATCAGGGCATGCGACTTTCAGGAGCTCATTTAGT